>JAPFCT010000379.1 GCA_026169575.1 Faecalimonas sp. | reverse complement strand
CAGTCAGTGTGTAACTTACCTCAATCTGCACTGCCCCCGGATAACCCTGATCGCCATCTTTACTGTCCAGCACAAAAGTGATCTGATCTTCTTTTTCTTCTTTTACATTCCAAATTCGGACATTGAAAAAATCCATCCCACTGTGCAGGTTGTTTCCATTATTATTCTGCGCCAGTGTATACGTCTTTCCATTCAGTTCAAAGGAGGCGCCTCCGATCCGGTTTGCGCATCTTCCGACGATCGCGCCGAAAAACTTATCGGCCTCTTCATATTTTTGCGGAGTATCATATCCAAGCACTACATCTTTCTTCCCGCCGTTTTTATCTGTTACGAGCACTTTCACAAGAGTCGCACCAAGATCTGTCACGGCGATCTCCATTCCATGCTCATTGGAGAGCGTATAGAGTGAAACCTCCTCTCCCCGTTTTGTTGTTCCAAACATTGTTTTCTTTATACTCATTTTTTTCTTCCCTTCTGTCTTTCTTATTTCTTATGGAGCAGATCCAAAAGTCTGCGGAATACTTCCGGCTCACGCTTTTTTTCCTTTTGTCTGTCCCGGAGCGCTTCCTGCATAAACACTTCCTGTGCATTCACCTCGCGCGCGCCCTGCTCACGCTTTCTGTACGTTCCATCCTTTGTCAGGATACGTGCTTTCACATTGTCTGACAACATCACTTTTAAAAGATGATTCAGCTGTCTTTTCACTGCCGGATCATATACCGGACATGCTACTTCCACACGTTTTTCCGTATTTCTTGTCATCATATCTGCCGATCCGATATAAAGTTTCTGATCCTCCCTGACTCCAAAGCTGAAAATTCTGGCATGCTCCAGATACCGCCCCACAATGCTGATGACTCTCAGATTCTCTGTCTCGCCTTCAATCCCCGGCAGGATACAGCAGATTCCACGCACAATCAGATCCACCCGGACACCGGCTCTGGATGCCTCGGCAATCTTCTCAATAAAATCCATGTCCGTCACAGAATTCATCTTCATCACAATCCTTCCGTTCGGACCTTTTTCAATCTCCTCGTCAATCAACAGTAAAATCTTCTGCTTTAAGCTTGTCGGCGCGACGATCAATTCCTCATACCTTCCATTCAGGTTGCTGATCGACATATTTTTGAAAAACTCCGCCGCATCTTCCCCGATCCTGCGGTCTGCCGTCATCAGAGAGACGTCCGTGTACATCGCAGCTGTCTTCTCATTATAATTTCCCGTTCCGATCTGTGTGATATACTGGATCTCATTGCGGTGCCGGTAAGTGATCAGACAGATCTTCGAGTGCACCTTGTACCCTTCAAACCCATAGATCACACGGCATCCCGCCTCCTCAAGCCGCTCGGACCAGTCGATATTATTTTGCTCATCAAACCTCGCCCGCAGCTCGATCAGCACCGTCACTTCTTTTCCGTTTTCAGCTGCCGCACACAGATATTCCACCAGTCTTGTCTTCCTTGCAAGACGGTAGATCGTAATCTTGATCGTCATGACATTTGGATCTGTGGATGCCTCCTTGATCAGTCCGAGGAACGGATCCATACTTTCATATGGGTAAGAGAGCAGTATATCCCTTCTCCGGATCTGCTTCATCATGCTGCCCGGTTCGACCATCTTCGCCGCCTGCGGGGAAAATGGCTCATACGTCAGCGCACGCTTCATAGAATCCGGTACTTTATCGATCACTGAAAATATAAAATCCAGTTTCATCGGTACCTTTGTGCGGAAAATCTGTTTCGGTGTAATATTGAATTTGCTGCAGAAATACTGTTCCCGCTCTTTGCTCAGATTCTCTGCCACCTCGAGCCGCACAACCGCCATTCTCCTGCGCTTATGCAGCGTCTTTTTCATCCGGCAGCGAAAATCATCGTTAATGTCAAATGCTTCATCATCCGGGGAAATATCCGCATTTCTCGTCACACAGATATAATTGCGGTCCGCAATTTCATACTGCCCGAAAATCAGTTCCAGATATTCCATGATCACTTTTTCCATACGGATGTAACGGATATCATGTCCCGGAAGATATAAAATATCAGAAATAAACTGCGGTACCGGAACAATGCCAAACAGCGATCTGCCATTTTCTTTTAATGTTGCAGTCACATAGATCTCATTGTTCAGAAGATGTGGAAATGGATGATTGGGGTCTACGATCTGTGGGGACAGAAGCGGCAGGATCTGTTCTTTAAAATATTTTTTTACAAACTTCTTCTCCTGCTGTGCCAGTTCTTTAAATGAAAGCCCGCAGATCCCATAAGGTCCCAGCTGCTTTTTGATCTCCGCGTACGTCTTCTCCCGCTCCTTATAAAGCGGCGCGACTGCGGCATAGATCTTCTCCAGCTGCTGCTTCGCGCTCCACCCGGTCTTATCATCGATGTGATTCTTCCCGACCATCCCCATATCATAGAGGCTTCCTACCCGGATCATAAAAAACTCATCCAGATTACTTGTAAAGATCGCAACAAACTTCATCCGTTCCAGAAGCGGCACGGTCGGATCCTGCGCTTCCTGCAGCACCCTTTCATTAAAACGAAGCCAGGACAGCTCTCTGTTCTGTGTGTAAGCTAATAGTTCTTTCCTCATTTGAACACCTTCCTCTTTTTCGCAGTTCCAGTCTTTCTTTGTCAGTTCTCAGTATAACAAATTTCCATTTTCATTTCCATACCCTGCCACAAACTCTTCCGGAAACAGAAAAAGGCACTGCAAATCAGCTCTTTCTGCATGCTTACAGCCCCTTTTCCCTTTATCCTCTATTTCGCCTTGATATATCCTTTTGCAGTCAGTGTCTCCGCGCAGAGCACCGCACCGCCTGCTGCACCTCTGACAGTATTGTGGGAAAGTCCGACAAACTTATAATCATACACACTGTCTTCTCTCAGACGTCCGACAGAAATCCCCATACCATTCTCAAAATCTACATCCAGTTTTACCTGCGGACGGTTATCTTCCTCAAGATACTGGATAAACTGCTTTGGCGCACTTGGAAGTTCTAGTTCCTGCGGCAGCCCTTTAAACGTCACAAGCTTCTCGATCAGCTGTTCCTTTGTCGGCTTCTTCGCAAATTTTACGAAAACTGCCGCCGTATGCCCGTCCAGAACCGGAACACGGATACACTGTGTTGTGATCACCGGGCTCTCTGCCTTCACGATCTCGCCGTCTTTGATCTCTCCCCAGATCCTGAGCGGTTCCTGCTCGCTTTTTTCTTCCTCTCCTCCGATAAACGGAATGATATTTTCCACTATCTCCGGCCAGTCTGCAAACGTCTTGCCTGCTCCTGAGATCGCCTGGTAAGTCGTCGCAACTACCTCTGTCGGTTCAAATTCCTTCCATGCAGTAAGGACCGGCGCATAACTCTGGATCGAGCAGTTCGGCTTCACTGCAACAAATCCTCTCTCGGTTCCGAGACGCGCCTTCTGTGCTTCGATGATCTCAAAATGTTCCGGATTGATCTCCGGGATCACCATCGGCACATCCTTTGTCCAGCGGTGCGCACTGTTGTTTGACACGACCGGTGTCTCAGTCTTTGCATATGCTTCCTCGATCGCCTTGATCTCTTCTTTTGACATATCTACCGCACTGAATACAAAATCAACGCCTGCAGCCACTTTTTCTACCTCATTGACATTCATGACAACTAATTTCTTAACTGCCTCCGGCATCGGTGTTTTCATTTTCCAGCGGTCTCCGACTGCTTCCTCATAAGTCTTTCCTTCAGATCTTGGGCTGGCTGCAACGGTCACCACCTCAAACCATGGATGATCTTCTAACAGCGAAATGAATCTCTGTCCTACCATTCCAGTCGCTCCTAAAATTCCTACTCTTAATTTTCTCTCCATCTTTCTTTCCTCTCCTTGCCAAATTCTTCTGTCTTTTGATCTTATTTTGAAAACGTGTCCGACTGGGACAAATAACGCTTCTGAAGGGAGATCACCTGCTCCATCGCCTCACGCCCCGGCGCCCCGATCGTATTGCGCTTTTCCACGCAGGTCTTCAGACTGATCGCATCATAAATGTCTTCCTGGAATACCGGCGAAATCTGCTGATATTCTTCCAGTGTCATCTCCTCCAGTGAAATTCCTTTCTCAAGGCAGGTCAGAACAAGCTGTCCGACAATCCCGTGCGCATCACGAAATGCTACTCCACGTCCGACAAGATAATCTGCCGCATCCGTCGCATTTGTAAATCCATTCTTAGCGCTCTGCTCCATCTGTTCCTTCTGGAATTTCATCGTGCGGAGCATACCGGTAAACAGCGACAGACAGCCTTTTGCCGTGTCGATCGCATCAAAAGCAAGCTCCTTGTCCTCCTGCATATCCTTGTTATAAGCAAGCGGCAGTCCTTTCATCGTCACAAGCAGTGATGTCAGCGCGCCGTAGACACGCCCGGTCTTTCCACGGACAAGTTCTGCAATGTCCGGATTCTTCTTCTGCGGCATGATACTGCTGCCGGTACTATACGCATCATCGATCTCCACAAACTGATATTCATTGCTGTTCCAGATGATGATCTCCTCTGAAAAACGGCTCAGATGCATCATGACCATCGACAGTGCAGATAAAAATTCAATCAGATAGTCTCTGTCTGACACAGAGTCCATACTGTTCCAGGTCGGTCCTGCAAATCCAAGAAGCTCCGCCGTATATGCTCTGTCCAGCGGATAGGTCGTCCCTGCCAGCGCCCCCGAGCCAAGCGGACAATAGTTCATTCTCTGATAAATATCTTTCATCCGGGAGCGGTCCCGCTTAAACATTTCAAAATAAGCGCCCATGTGATGCGCCAGTGTGATCGGCTGCGCCTTCTGAAGATGCGTAAATCCAGGCATCACGGTATCAATGTGTTCCTCCATGACAGCGAGCAGCACCTCCAGCAGTTCTTTCAGGAGATTGTCTGCCGCGTATACTTCATCTCTGATGTAAAGCTTCATATCGAGGGCAACCTGATCATTCCTGCTTCTCCCCGTATGCAATTTCTTGCCCGGCTCCCCGATCCGGTCGATCAAAACTGCCTCTACAAAACTGTGGATATCTTCATACTGTTCAGAAATTTCAAGAACACCATCCTCCACATCTCTTAAGATCCCTTCCAGACCGGAGATCATCTTCTGCCTCTCTTCCTCCGTCAGGATCCCCTGCTTCGCCAGCATCATCACATGTGCGATGCTTCCCCGGATATCCTGCGCATAAAAT
>JAPFCT010000361.1 GCA_026169575.1 Faecalimonas sp. | reverse complement strand
TTTTAAAAACGAGAAATCGAGGAAAAGCAAGAATAAAACAATTCATGCGTATGTCGTGCTGTTTTTATGATTATTGCTTTACTTTTAAGAGAAACTGTGCTATTATAAGAAAGCAGTTTATGAAGTAACTGTGCCATATACACCTATAGCTCAGGGGATAGAGCACCGCCCTCCGGAGGCGGGTGCGGCGGTTCGAATCCGCCTAGGTGTGTATACCAATAGGAGGTAATCATGAAGCAGGCGAGACGGCGGACGGGTTCTTTCAGGAGGTATATCAGGCGTTACTTGAGAGCAGTGTGTAGAAAGAGAAGATATCGGAAACGGTATCAGAGTGTGAGATATCGGAGAAGACAGGCTCTGTTTCGCATGAGTTTTATCCTGATCATCGTCAGTATTCTTTTTACCAATGAGAAATCACAGCATATCACATCAGAGAAATCAAAGTCAGTTCAGACATCTGAGAATGATCTATTAGAGAAAAACCCATTAGAGAAAAATAAATATCAGCCATTGAATTATCTTGTCGTAGATTATTATACAAAGTTGTCTTCGGGGGATCTTAACGGAATCCGGGAACTCTATGACACATTTAGCGAAGAATCTTTTGAGAAGATAAAAGCAGGACAGAATCTGGCAGAATGGTATCAGGGAATTGATATCTATACGAAGAAGGCAGAAGAGCCGGATGCGTACATTGCGTTTGTCAGTTATCATATGAAGCTTTGTGGTGCGGATCTGCTTTTGCCAGGTCTGGAGACGATGTATGTCAAGGAGGAAGACGGAGCGTTTTATCTTGTGGACAAGCCTTATGCACCGGAAGTTGAGAGAGAGATCAGAGAGCTTGCAGAAGAAAAAGAGGTAAAAGAACTCTTAAGCCAGGTGGAAAATCAGTATGCCTATGCAAGCAGAGATAAGAAAAAGCTGGAGAAAGCTTTAAAGTGGCAGGAAACCTGCGGCGAGTAACAAAATGGAAAGATCACAGAGAAAAAAGATGCCCGCAGGGAAGAAGGATGTTGCTTCCCGGACGGACATCTTTTTTGTCTGCCGCACAGTGATCTGACAGCTAATTCAGATTGATCTTTTTCGATAAGATATAGTGTGTGATCACATAGGCGATCACTGTCTGCCCGATGGCAAGGATCAGCGAATTCTTCGTGATAGAAAGAAGATACGCTGGCTGTGAGTAGGATTCTGTGAAGAAGCGGGTAGCTTCCGATCCAAAACCGATCGTATTCGGAAGTGTTCCGGAGAGAACGCTTGACAGCAGAACAATCACGGAAACAAGGATAGTCAGTCCAAAGTAAGTAAGAAGCGCCATCAGGATCCGGTGTTTGGAGAACAGCTGTCCGACTGCGATACAGAAGTAGATCAGAATGATACTTGCAAATGCAGAGATGCAGCTGAGCAGAAACATCAGGATAAAAAAGGTATTGCAGTTCATTCCAAATTCTTTCGTCAGAGCTTCTGATAATTCAGGCCAGTGGGCGGAAACTTCCGGAACCATGACAAGAATGATGAAAGAAGCAAAGATGACGATCGTATCGATCACTGCCCAGAAACCGCCGACCAGTGTGCGGGCGAGCAGATGCTGTCCCGGTGTGACAGGCAGGGTAAATGCCAGATATCCTTCATCGGTAAACAGACTCTGATAAAACCGGACAGAGATAAATAACTGTGTGCCGGTACTGATCCCCATCAGGGAGAACAGATAGAGTGTGATCAGTATGATAAAGATAACGGTCGGAACATGATTATAAATCTTTCCGGTAATAAAAAAGCGTCCGAGAATACTTGCAAGCAGCAGTAAAGCATGGAGCGGGAGCAGCAGCCGTGACTGTGAGCGCATTTCATATTTCATTAACCGAGCTAACATTGGAACACCTCCCGGAATAACGTATCGACAGATTTCTTTTTCTGGCAACGGATCTCATCAACTGAGTGGTTTAAGATCAGATGCCCGTTTTGCAGGAAGATTACACGGTCCAGTATATTTTCAATCTCTGCGATCAGATGTGTGGAAAGCAGGATCGTCGCGTTCTCATTGTAATTGGAGAGGATCGTATTCAGAATATACTGCCGGGCAGCCGGATCGACACCCCCGATCGGTTCGTCTAAGATGTAGAGTTCTGCATCGCGGCTCATGACGAGGATGAGTTGTACTTTCTCGCGGGAGCCTTTGGAGAGTGTGCGGAGTCTGGCATCCGGATTGATCCCGAGACGTTCCAGCATTTCCAGTGCGCGCTCTTTGACAAAATTTGCATAGAAGTCATCGAAGTAGTGAATGATCTCACGGACTTTCATCCAGTCGTTTAAATAGGTACGCTCCGGAAGATATGAAACGATTTCTTTTGTCTTCGTGCAGGGTTTCATACCGTTGATCAGGACACTTCCGGAAGTTGGAGTCAGAAGTCCGTTGATCAGCTTGATCAGTGTAGATTTGCCACTTCCGCTCGGACCTAAAAGTCCTACGATCTGTCCGCGTTCGAGTGTGAGCGAGAAATCAGAAAGTGCAGGAAAATGGCTGTATTCTTTTGTTAGAGACTGACATTGTAATATTGGCTCCATTTAGTTCTCCCCCTCTGCTGCTTTTGTTACTAAAGTAAGCAACTCTGCCCGTGAAAAGCCGAGCTGCTCCATTTTCTCAAAAAATTCTGTAATATGTTCTTTTGCCAGTTCGTGTTTCATCTGTGTCAGCATGGCTGTATCTTCTGTGATAAATCTCCCGCTTGTCCGCTGTGAGTACACAAGACCGCTGCGTTCCAGCTCAGACAATGCTTTCTGCATTGTGTTTGGATTGACAGCAGCTTCCAGTGCAAGATCCCGGACAGAGGGTAATTTATCTCCAGGCTGATAGACTCCCGCGATAATATCCCTCTGGATGCGCTCCATGAGCTGAAGGTAAATTGGGTGGTCATTGTCCAGTGTCCATGACATAAGTTTATCACCTCGTTTGTATTATTGGTATAATACAGTTATTGTAAAGAGAAATGGAAGAAAAGTCAAGGGAATGGAAGCTGATTACTTCTTTGTACAGGCTATTCGTTTGCAAGAATGATCCGGCTGCAAAGTTCAGGGTCAAAGGACTGACGGCGAAGCATTTCAATTTCATATTTATATGGCGCGTAAGATTTCTTTTCTTTTGTCGGAGAAGGAATATAAGGTGTCTCAAGGATCTTAGGGATATCGGCAAAATCAGGGTGGTGTACGATATAGGAGATCGCATCAAAGCCGATTTCTCCGAAGCCGATATTTGCATGGCGGTCTTTGGCGGCGCCGGATGGATTTTTGCTGTCATTAATATGGAAGACAGCGATCTGGTCTTTTCCGATCAGCCGGTCAAAGTTGTCGATGACACCGTCGAAATCGTGGATGATGTCATAGCCGCTGTCGCTTGTATGGCAGGTGTCAAAGCAGACACGAAGCTTGTCGTTGTGGATGACACCATCATAAATCTGTGCAAGCTCTTCAAATGTCCGGCCGATCTCAGAACCTTTTCCTGCCATTGTTTCCAGCGCGATGTTGCAAGGAGTATCGCGGGTAAGTACTTCGTTGAGCCCTTTGACGATCTGTGCAATGCCTGCCTCAGTACCTGCGCCGACGTGGGCGCCGGGGTGGAGGATCAATGTGCGGCTCTTGCAGGCAGCAGTCCGCTCAATCTCCAGCTGGAGAAATTCGACAGCGAGCTCAAAGGTTTCTGGCTTTACGGAATTTCCCAGATTGATGATATAAGGGGCATGGACAACGATTTCTTCAATGCCATGTCCGGAAAGATATTCCCATGCAGCGTCAATATTTAATTCGCTGACCGCTTTTCTTCTTGTATTCTGCGGAGCTCCGGTGTAGAACATAAATGTGTCTGCGCCATAGGAGACCGCCTCTTTTGCGGAACCGAGAAGCATTTCTTTTCCGCTCATTCCAACGTGTGAACCTAATTTCATAGATAGACCTCATTTCTGTAAAAGTCCCCTTGTGCGGGGACTATTTTTTTATAAATTTTTCTTTTGGCATCTTGCAGAGCGGGCAGGTAAAAGTGTCAGGGAGTTCCTCAAAAGGAGTTTCGCCATCATAGACATACCCGCATACAGAACATACCCATGTTTCTTTTTGGGAAGGAGCTTCTGCCGCTTTTTCTTCCTCAGGAAGATAAGTCGGAGCATTTTTTGGACTCTTTCCTTTGATGACTTTATGATAGTAGGAATAAGTCATGGCAGGCGCGGTTCCTTTGACATCTCCGTCGATCACTTCGCCGAGGAAGACTGTGTGTGTGCCAGTCTCCATCTGGTCGATGATCCGGCAGACAAGGTATCCGCAGCAATCGGAAAGAACCGGCAGCGATTCGTGCTCTTCAAAGGAAATGCCGTCAAACTTATTTACATCCCGGCCAGACTGAAAACCAAACTGACCGATCAGGGCAGGATCAGACTGTTCAGATAAGATGGATACGGCAAATACTCCTGCACGTTTCATGCACGCATTGGTGTAGTTATCGTGATTCATACTCACAGCAACGGTGGCAGGAGAAGATGTGATCTGCATGATACTGTTGGCAACACAGCCGGTTGGCCGGGTTCCGTCAAGGGTAGAGACAACATAGACTCCATAAGAAAAATTGCGAAAAACATTTGTGTTCATAGAAAATCCTCCTTTATTTCTTGATAATAGTAATTGTTACTAAGATTATAACATAAATGATGGCAAGTTACAACCGATACAGCAAAAAATAAGTTCTTGTATCGATAGCAAAAATAAGTTCCTGCGCTGTTGTGGGACAGCTGCAGGACTATGGTATCAGTATACGGAAGAAAAACGGCAGAGATACCGATGTTTTTTGAAAATGTTTTTAAAATAGGTAGTTGTTGCCCTATCTTTCTTGTGCTAAAATAATGTATTAGCAATCGATGCATATGATCAAGCAGAAGATGAAGATGGAGGTATTATGAAGAAAATTTTTGAATTTATACAGGAAGAACTGGAAAATGCATTTGAGGAGGCAGGATATGACCGCGGACTGGGAAAGGTGACGTTGTCAAACCGGCCGGATTTATGTGAGTATCAGTGTAACGGAGCGATGGCAGGGGCAAAGACTTACCGAAAGGCTCCGATCATGATCGCAAATGATGTTGTGGCAAAGCTGCAGGAAAGCACATGTATCCAGGAGGCAGAAGCGGTTGCGCCTGGATTTATCAACCTCAGACTCAACAGAGAATTTCTTGCAGGGTATTTAAATGAAATGAGCGAAGATGCACATCTTGGATTTGAGACTGCAGAACAGCCAAAGACGATCATCGTTGATTACGGCGGAGCGAATGTGGCAAAACCGCTTCATGTCGGACATCTGCGTTCAGCGATCATCGGAGAGAGCATTAAGCGTATCGGGAAATTTGCCGGACATCATGTGATCGGTGATGTGCATCTTGGCGACTGGGGATACCAGATGGGACTTGTGATCACAGAGCTGAAGAAGAGAAAACCGGAGCTTCCATATTTTGATGAAAGCTTTGAAGGAGAATATCCGGAGGAAGCCCCGTTTACGATCGGAGAACTGGAGGAGATCTATCCGACTGCAAGCGCCTATGCAAAAGAGCATGAAGATTATAAAGAAGAGGCGCTCCAGGCTACATTCCTGCTTCAGAACGGGCACCGTGGATACCGTGCGGTGTGGAAACATATCATGAATGTTTCTGTTGCAGATTTGAAGAAAAACTATGGCAATCTGAATGTAGACTTTGATCTCTGGAAGGGAGAGGCAGATGCGCAGGCCTATATCCCGGATATGGTAGAATACATGAAGCGGGAAGGGTATGCACATATCGACAACGGAGCGCTTGTCGTAGATGTCAAGGAGGAGACAGATACAAAGGAAATCCCGCCGTGCATGATCTTAAAATCAGACGGAGCTGCGCTCTATGATACGACGGATCTTGCAACTTTGATCGAACGAGAAGAATTGTACAAGCCGGATGAAGTGATTTATGTTGTTGACAAACGTCAGGAACTTCATTTTGTCCAGGTGTTCCGCTGTGCGAGAAAAACAAAGATCGTAAATGAGAACACAGACCTTCAGTTTGTCGGATTCGGTACGATGAATGGAAAAGACGGAAAGCCATTTAAGACAAGAGACGGCGGTGTGATGCGTCTGGAGAACCTGATCCGCGAGATCAACGAGGAGATGTACAAAAAGATCACAGATAACCGTACTGTATCTGAAGAAGAGGCGAGAAAAACTGCGCAGATCGTCGGACTTTCTGCGATCAAATACGGGGATCTCTCTAACCAGGCATCCAAAGACTATGTATTTGATGTAGACAGATTTACTTCTTTTGAAGGAAATACAGGGCCGTACATTCTCTACACGATCGTAAGAATCAAGTCTATCCTTGCAAGATATGCAGAGATGGAAGGAAGCAGAACCGATGCAAAATTACTTGCGGCATGCTCCGACAGTGAGAAAGCTCTGATGCTGGAGGCGTCAAAATTCAACAGTGTGATTGAAAATACACTGGAAGAACTGGCTCCACATAAAATCTGTGCTTACATTTATGATCTGGCAAATACATTCAACCGCTTCTATCACGAGACAAAGATCCTTGCAGAGGAAGACAAAGAGCGTCAGGCAAGCTTTATCGCACTTTTGACTGTGACAAAGAAAGTACTTGAAACATGTATCGATCTGCTTGGATTTGAAGCGCCGGAGAGAATGTAGGAAGGACAAGCGGTAAAGATGACAGAAAAATTATTTTATCAGGACAGTCACAAGTGTACATTTACCGCGACCGTGCAGGAAGTCAGAAGGTCAGAGAACGGGTATGAGATCGTTCTTGACCGGACGGCTTTTTTCCCGGAAGGGGGCGGACAGAAAGCAGACACCGGGAGGATCGGCAGTGTTTCTGTATTTGATGTGCAGGAAATCGATGGAACGATCATCCATTACACAGACGGAGCTCTTGAAAAAGGAGCAGTAGTAGAAGGCTGTATTGACTGGAAGGAACGTTTCTCAAAAATGCAGCAGCATACCGGGGAGCATATTGTTTCCGGGCTGATCAACAGGCTGTATGGGTATCACAATGTAGGATTTCATCTCGGGAGCGATTCTGTGACGCTGGACTTTAATGGCGTTGTTCCAAAGGAAAAGTTACATGAGATCGAGCTGCTCGCCAACGAGGCGGTGGCAAAAAATCTTCCGGTACAGGTATTGTATCCGACAGATGAGGAACTTCAGGAGATCACTTACCGGAGTAAGATCGAGATTGAAGGGCAGGTGCGGATCGTCGTGATCGATGGATATGATGTCTGTGCCTGCTGTGCGCCTCATGTAAAGCACACCGGAGAGATCGGTCTGATCAAGCTTGTGGGGATCCAGAATTATAAAGGCGGTGTACGCATATCGATGCTGTGTGGGTTCCGGGCTCTGGAAGATTACCATCAGAAAGAAAAAAATAACCGGGAAATTGCAGTGATGCTTTCTGCAAAAGAATATGAAACAGCAGCGGAAGTGACGCGGCTAAAGGAAGAACTGAACAGCAAAAAAGCAAAAATTGCAGAGCTGGAGAAGAGGATCCTGCAGCAGAAGGTGGAGATGCTGGATGTTTCCGCGGAGATCGTCAGTCTGTTTGAAGAGACAGATCCGGTCATGACGAGAGAACTGGTCAACCTTCTTCTGGAAAAAGGTGCGAAAATGGCAGTCGTCTTTTCCGGAGATGACAAGGAAGGATACCGCTATGTGCTTGGAAGCCGGGAAATGGATGTGAGAGCGGCAGGCAGACTTCTCAATGAAGCATTTCAAGGACGCGGCGGCGGAAAGCCGGAGATGGTGCAGGGAACTGTAAAAGGAAAGCAGGAGGAGATCAGAACATTTTTGCTGCATGGACTAAAATAGAGCGGCAGGGAAGAAAATCTGACAGAGAAGGCAGCTGCCATATGGCAGTGGACAAAAGAGAGGAGACCGGATGAGGCAGAAAAGTATTTTCGGGCGGGTAGCCATCCCGCTTTTGGTTTATTATGGAATATCACTTGTTGTCACAATGTTTGCAAGCGCAGTCGTCGCAGGGCTGAAGATGCCGCAGTATCTGAACGGTCAGGTGGAATATGCGCAGATGGTGACAGAGATGACAAACGAGATCTTAAAATATACAACGATCATCACCGGAGTGACAGCGCTGGTGGCAATCCCGGTATTCTGGTGGCTGTTCCATAAGGATAACCGGATCAGAAGACAGCTGGGGATGCCTGAGCCGAAGAAGGCGGGGCTGACAAAATATATCTGGATCGTGATACTTGGAATGGCGGCATGTGTGGCGCTGAACAATATTCTGACATTGAGCAACCTTGCAATGATCAGTTCTTACGAGGAAACGGGAGCTAATTTTTATGAGGTAAATCTTGCGGCGCAGATCATTTGTCTGGGAATTCTGACACCGATTGCGGAAGAACTTGTTTTTCGTGGACTGATATTTAAGAGAATGCGGGAAGTGCTGAATAGGAAGCGCGCGATTTTGATCAGTGCGCTGATCTTCGGAATTTATCATGGAAATCTTGTTCAGGCAGTGTATGGAGGTGTGCTGGGCGCATTGCTTGCATACGCTTATGAGAAATATGGATCTTTGAAGGCGCCGATACTGGCACATATGGTATTAAATCTGACATCTGTGATCTTATCGGAGATCGGCGGGTTTAGCTGGATGTTTGAACAGCCGATGCGAATGGGGATCGCGACCGTTGCATGCGCGGCAATCTCAGCGACCATGTATGTGATGATCCAGAGGATCGGACAGGAAGAACCGACACAGGCAGTGAAATAGCAGCCGGAGAAAAATTTCAAAGAAGACAGAAGTTTCCAAAAGACAGTCAACAGGACAGTCAGAGAAGCGCTTTATAGAAGATGAAACAAAAAGTAAAATGTCCTGCCAGGTCAGATTCCCGGCAGGACATTTTTCAGGATAAAAAGGGAAGAAGCACTATTTTGCAGGAACGATCTCGAGCCAGTATCCGTCCGGATCTTCTATAAAGTAGATTCCCATAGCTTCATTTTCGAAGCAGACACAGCCCATTTCTCTGTGTTTTGCAAGCGACTCTTCATAGCAGTCTGTCTCAAAAGCGAGATGGAACTCGTTGTCACCAAGCTCATATGGACGATCCCAGTCACGGAGCCATGTCAGTTCCAGCTGATGTGGTGTTGTCCCATCTCCGAGATAGACTAAGATGAAACTGCCATCTTCTGCACGGTGTTCGCGGACAACATCAAGTCCGAGCGCTTCCTTATAAAAAGAAAGTGATTTTTCTAAATCTCTTACATTGAAATTATTGTGTACAAATTTAAAACTCATTGCTGTTCCTCCTAAAAATTTTTCTTTGAGTATAACTTGCCGGCAGAAAAATGTAAAGAAGTTTTCTGTGACTGAGAGAACAGACAGAGCAAAAAAATGCTTTTTTGTGGATGGAAAAATATTACAAAAATGTTAAAAGTTATTGCATTTTAGATGAAAAGAAGATATAATACCCCATATGAGGGCAGATATTTTATCTAAAATAATAAATTTGGAAAGTCAGGATAGGTATTTTATGTATAAGAAAAAATTTGGAAAATTAGTGATTGCTTCGTTAATGGCAGCAGCTTTAACAGTGACACCAGTTTTTGCTGCACCAACAGTGAATGAGTTAGAGCAGAAGAAAGCAGAAGAGCAGAATAAAGTGAGCGCTCTTCAGGCAGAACTGACAGAACTTCTTACAAAGATGGGTGATCTGGAAGCGGATCTGATCGAAAAGGGTACAGAAGTGACTCAGGCTACAACAGATCTGGAAGCAGCACAGAAGAAAGAAGAAAAACAGTATGAAGATATGAAGCTTCGTATCAAATACATGTATGAAGAAGGAGATGCGACGTTTGTTGAGAAACTTTTGACAGCAGACAGTATTTCAGAACTTCTGAATCAGGCAGATTTTGTACAGAGCGTACATTCTTATGACAGAAAAATGCTTCAGGAATATGTAGATACAAAGGAACAGATTGCCGATTTAAAAGAGACTCTGGAGACAGAGATGGCAAATATGGAGAAGATGCAGGAGAACTATGAAGCAGAAAAGCAGAATCTGAATACAACGATCGAGACACACAGAGCGAACGTGGCAGATTTTGATGTACAGCTTCAGGCAGCTGTTCAGGCAGCAGCAGAGGCAGCAGCAGAGAGAGAAGCACAGCTTCAGGCTTCTGTAGATCAGATCACAGGCGGAACAAATGGTCAGAATAATGGGAATGCAGGTTCTCAGAATAACGGCAATGCCGGCGGACAGAACAACGGTGGAAATAATGTAGCACCGCCGCAGCAGGGTGGTTCCGATAACACAACCGGAGGAACAGATCAGGGCAATGTAGATCAGACACCAAGTGTACCGCAGACACCACAGCAGCCAGAACAGCCGCAGGAGCCAGTGGCGCCGCCGGTTGGAGATACAAGTGTAGGACAGGCAATCGTAAATGTTGCTTATGGATATCTTGGAATCCCATATGTATGGGGAGGAACGACAACAGCTGGATTTGACTGTTCCGGTATGGTGCAGGCAGCTCACGCGGCAGTGGGAATCAGTCTTCCACGTGTCAGTGAAGCGCAGGGAGCATGCGGACAGCCGGTAGGAAGTATGGCAGAAGCACTTCCAGGTGATATTGTATGTTATGGTTATCATGTAGGAATTTATATTGGCGGCGGACAGATGATCCATGCACCAGAACCGGGAGATGTTGTAAAAGTATCTTCTGTATACGGTTCTCCGTGGTTCAGACGCTGCTGGTAATCAATGAGAGAATAGAGGAAATTATCAGAGGATTTTGATCAGATATGCTGTCTGTGCATGCAGGCAGAGGTATCGTATGCTACTTGATAGTTGAAGAGGAGAGGGTTGAGCTGTTCAACCCTCTTTTGCGTATTCGCAGGGAAATAATGCAAAGGAGAAAGGAAGAAGTATGAAGAAAAGAGTTGGAAAAACAGTTGTAACAGTAGCTTTGGTCAGTTCTATGGCAGTGACGCCTGTGTTCGCTGCTCCGGCAAAAGAGACCGGAAAGCAGACAAAGGAAAACTCTGTAGCAGATCTGCAGAGTGAACTGGAAAAAGTTATGACGAAGATGGCAGATCTTGAGACGAAGCTGATCGCTAAGGGAACAGAAATCCAGAAAGCTTCTGAAGAACTGAAGCTGGCAGAAGAGAAGTCTGCAAAACAATATGAAGATATGAAGCTGCGCATTAAATATATGTATGAAGCGGGAGATACGGAGCTTGAAAAATTTATCAATGCAGAATCTGCCGGAGATGCACTGAATAAAGCAGAATATGTGCAGGCAGTATATTCTTATGACAGAGAGAAACTTCAGGAATATGTGGATACAAAGAAGCAAATTGAGACATTAAAAGGGACATTGGAAAATGACAAGGCTTCTCTTGAAAAGATGAATCAGGAGCTGAATGTCAAAAAAGAAACACTGACAACAACGATCCAGGCCAAGCAGGCGGAAGAAAAGCAGGTACTCGCAGCCGCACAGGCTGTAGCCAGAAAACGTCAGGCAGAGGGAAAAGTGGAGCAGGCAGAAACCCCGGCCAAGAATGAAACAACACCGGTACAGCCTAGCACACCAGAAAGTCCACAGACATCTGTGAAGCCGGAGACACCGATGGAACCAGAGACGCCGACGGAACCACAGACGCCAGTAGAGCCAGAGACACCGACGGAACCACAGACACCAGTAGAGCCAGAGACACCGACGGAACCAGAGACACCGATGGAACCGCAGATGCCAGTAGAGCCAGAGACACCGACGGAACCACAGACACCAGTAGAACCGGAAGCACCGACGGAACCGCAGACGCCAGTAGAACCGGAGACACCGACGGAACCGCAGACGCCAGTAGAACCGGAGACACCGACGGAACCGCAGGCGCCAGTAGAACCACAGACACCAGTAGAACCGGAGACACCGACAGAGCCGGAAGGAAATCAGAGCGCTGCACAGCAGATTGTGAGTGCTGCGTATAGTTTTCTGGGAATCCCATATGTGTGGGGCGGAACAACGACAGCAGGATTTGACTGCTCCGGTATGGTGCAGGCAGCCCATGCAGCAGCAGGTATTTCCATTCCGCGTGTTTCCTGGGATCAGGGAGCAGCAGGGGTTCAGGTATCAGCGGAAGAAGCTCTTCCGGGCGACATCGTGTATTATGGATGGCATGTGGGAATCTACATCGGGAATGGACAGATGATCCATGCACCGGAAGAAGGGGATGTTGTAAAAATTTCAACAGTAGACTGGGCAGCGCATACATTTGTACGCTGCTGGTAAGACGGGTACACTGAGAAAATGTAATTCGATCAAAATTTTCAGAAGAAAGAGAACTTCTTTACAGCACAGAAGCTTCTCTTTCTTTTTTGTGCTTTTTTCAGAAAGCAGCTGGATGGAATATTTCGGAGAAAATCCGGCAATCCTAATGAGGGAAAAGCAGGAGGAAGGATTGCATGGAAGAGAATAAGAAAAGAATCATGGGAACGCTGGAGGAAAATGTAGCCTATATGAATGAAGTTCTGCCGGTAAAGGAGAGTTTCGATCTTGTGCAGAGAGATATTGTGATCGGAGGGAGAAAGAGCAGTTTTTTCTTCATAGATGGATTTACAAAGGATGATACAATGCTTAAGATCATGACATCATTTTTCTCAGTGACAGAAGAAAAAATGCCGGACAGCGCTACGGAATTTTCAAAGCTGATCGTACCTTATGTGGAGGTAGATACGCTGGCAGAATTTGATGGGATCATTAAAAATCTGCTCTCCGGAACGACCTGCCTTTTTGTAGATGGATATGAGGCCTGCATCGTGATTGACTGTCGCACATATCCGGCAAGAGGGGTGGATGAACCGTATAATGATAAATCTCTGAGAGGACCGCGGGATGGTTTTGTGGAAACGATCGTTTTTAATACAGCGCTGATGCGAAGGAGGATCAGGGATCCGCATCTGGTCATGAAGATGACGGAGATCGGAGAAAGCTCCCGGACAGATGTAGCAGTCTGCTATATGGATGACCGGGTAGATCAGCAGCTGCTGAAAAATCTGAACAGCAGGCTGGAAAAAATCCATGTGGACGCCCTTCGCATGACGCAGCAGACACTTGCGGAAGAATTATTTAAGCGAAAATGGTTTAATCCATTTCCGAAGTTTAAATTTACAGAGCGGCCGGATACAGCGGCATCGTGTCTTCTGGAAGGAAAAGTTGTCATTCTTGTCGATAATTCACCATCGGCGATGATACTGCCTACTTCGATCTTTGATATGATAGAGGAAGCGAATGATTATTATTTTCCTACGATCACCAATGTTTATCTGAAAATATCGCGGGCATTGATCACGATCGCCACAGTGTTTGTCACACCGCTGTTTTTACTGTTTATGCAGAATCTGGAGTGGCTTCCGGAAGTATTTGCATTTGTGGCGATCAAAGATACGGTCAATATTCCGC
>JAPFCT010000224.1 GCA_026169575.1 Faecalimonas sp. | reverse complement strand
GTCTGAGGGAACATTTATATAAAAGGATCGACCAGCTCTCAGGAGGACAGAAGCAGAGAGTTGCGCTTGCCAGAACGATGGTGATGAAGCCGCGCATCCTTCTGCTGGATGAACCGCTGAGCGCGCTTGACGGTGTCATCAAAGAGTCGATCAAAGACCGGATCAAAAAGATTGCCAGAGAGTATCAGCTAACAACGATCATCGTCACACACGATCCGGAGGAGGCGCTGACCTTGTCTGATAAAGTGTTGATCTTAAATAAAGGGGGAATCGCACAGTTTGGAACACCGGATGAGATCGTCCATCATCCGAAGAATCCGTTTGTGCAGGACTTTATTCTGAACCAGCTGGAGATCAAGAGAAATAATATCTTTACGCTGTTTGACAGACAGCCTTCAGAGCAGATGCCGGAGAGTGTTGCATGTTAGGGGATGCAAAAAAAGGACAGAAAAAACAAAGAATGGCAAAGAGATGGAAGAATCGGGAGATCACAGTCATATTTGCGGCAGTACTTCTTCTGTTTGGAATATTTCTGATCGTTCCGTCTGTGCGCCTGCTTGGTAAATCTTTTTTGGGAGAGCATGGCATCACGCTGGCATTTTATCGGGAAGTGCTTAGAGAAGATGGATTTTTACAAGTAATTTGGAACAGTTTCCGGGTGTCATCACTGGCAGCCGTTCTGACAACTGTGATCGCCTTTCTGATCGCCTATACGATCCACTATACAAAAGTGCCGCAGCCGCTCAAAAAGATCATGCGTGCTGTTACGATACTCCCGATGTTCCTCCCGACGATCACATATGGATTTGCGATCATCTATTCGTTTGGAAAAGAAGGATTTCTGACAAGGCTGGCGGGAAGACAGCTGTTTGAGATCTATGGGATCAACGGTCTGCTGTTAGGATATGTAATCTACACGCTTCCGGTCTGTTTTATGCTGATCTTCAATGCAATGAGTTATATTGACAAGAAATATATTGTCGTGTCGAGGATTATGGGGGACAAACCATATGTGACATTCTGGATCACGTTGATCCGTCCACTTCTCGGAACACTCGCGGCATCGTTTGTCCAGTCTTTTTTCTTGAGTTTCACAGATTTTGGGATCCCGGCAGCAGTCGGAGGACGATATGAAGTGCTGGCCGGTGTTCTGTATGACCAGATGCTTGGAAGTGTACCTGACTTTAACCGGGGAGCCGTCGTGGCAATGCTGATGCTTGTTCCGTCGATCGTCAGTATTCTTATACTGCGCTTCCTTGAAAGATACAATGTACGGTATAACAAGATCTCTGAGATAGAACTTCGGAAAAATAAATTCAAGGATATCGGATGTGGGATGGCAGGAAGCCTTGTCTGTCTCGGAATCTTAGCGGTCTTTGGAGTGATCTTCCTTGTTCCGTTTGTGGAAGAATGGCCGTATCACATCGGCTTTACGTTAGAACATATCAAGTCTGTGCTGTCAGATCATGAATTATCCGGTGTATACAGAAATTCACTGTATGTGGCTCTGCTCACAGCATTTGCGGGGACACTGACCGTGTATGGAAGTGCGCTCGTCACAGCGAGGAGCAGACTCGGTACAAAATGGAAAAACCTGATCGAAGCTGCAGCGATGATCACAAATACAATTCCCGGAATGGTACTTGGTCTGGCATTTTTATTCTGTTTTTCCGGGACAAGTCTTCAGGGGACATTTGCGATTCTTGTCATCTGTAATGTGATCCATTTTTTTGCGACACCGTATCTGATGATGAAAGAGTCTCTGACAAAGTTAAATGCTTCCTGGGAGACGACAGCGATGCTGATGGGAGACAGCTGGATCAAGACGATCTTCCGCGTAGTGACGCCGAATGCGATGGCAACGATCATAGAAGTGTTCAGTTATTATTTCATCAATGCAATGG
>JAPFCT010000006.1 GCA_026169575.1 Faecalimonas sp. | reverse complement strand
GGGAAAATCTGGGTATTGACCTATCCGGAAAATTATTCTTCAGCGGAGTTATTTACAATTTTATGTAAAAACACCGGATTTGCGACACTCGTAGGAAAGCAGACAAAAGGGGATGGCGGAGGCGGCATGCCGTTTCGTTTTATACTTCCGAACAGTGGACTGGTAGGCAGTCTACAGTGTGCATGGACACTAAATGAAGACGGCACCAACAATGCAAATGAAGGTACAAGCCCTGACATTGAATCTCCGGAAGGGGAAACACCGTTAGAAACTTGTCTGAGAGTGATCGAGGAAGCGGAAGAAAACGAGTAGGGTTAAGGGTAGGATCATAGACAAAATTATCACAGAAAAGAAGAGAATACTATGAAAAGAAAAATAAGAAATGGATTTTTATATCTTGGAATAATGGGATTGGCGATATCCGGCTGTCAATCGGCAGATCAGAAACAGCATACTGCAGATGGAACAGCAAGTCAGCAGGAAGTTGACCGACAAGAGAAACATAAGAAGAAACAAGACAAAAAAGAAATCTGGATTGAAAACCCGCTGTCAGAAAAAGACCGTGCATATGTTGAGGGACAGAGTCAGATGAACAATGGGGAGAGTGAGATGTATCTCAATGCGATCGTTCCGTGTGAGCCACTGAATCTGACAAGGGGGCAGAAACTGGAGGATTTTGATTTCTTCTGGAATACGATCCGGGATAAGGTGTACTGTCTGGAAGAAGATTTTGCGGCGGCAGGCGTAGACTATGAAGTATACATCGCAGGATTCCGGGAGCAGGTAGCACAGAGTGAGAATGACTATGAGTTTTGGCGCATTCTGGAAGATTCGAAACAGATGTGCAGAGGATGGCATATCAACCTGGTATCGCCGTATTCCGCATTGATAGAGTCGCTGAATGACGTCGGGGAAATCAATATGATCAGAAAGACTACCGGAGATGAGCAGAAGCGAAAGCTGAAATACTGGGACGTACTTTTATCACAGAAGGATTATCAGTATAAGAGCAGCAGACAGAAGATGCTTATGGCAGAGCCAATGCCGGAATTGAAGATCATAGATGATCAGACGGCGGTCATTACAGTGCCTACCTTTGGATATGCGACGCAGATGGAAAAAGCGGGGAATCTTTATATAGAGTATATGAAGCAGGTGTCGGATTATGAAAATGTTATTTTGGATCTGAAGGGAAACCGTGGAGGAATCAGCAGATTTCTGTACCATAATCTGATCGCTCCGAATATTGACGAACCTCTGAACAGTACAAATCTGAGATTTTTCAAAATGGGAAAAGATATCGCGGATACCGAACTAATCCCTGCCACCGAAGGAGGACCGTGGACTTATCAGTTTGGCTATCGAAAAGATACAATTTATGCATCTGCGCCACTTTCGGAGCTGCCGAAGGAGCTGGAGATAGAAAACAGCGATTATGGGAATGCAGACTATTTCGTAAGAACAGATTTTTCTGTTCTCCCAAGATATGATCATAAGATTCTAAAAGGAAATTTATGGGTATTGACCTATCCGGAAAATTATTCCGCAGCAGAAGAATTTGTCTCTCTCTGTAAAGATACCGGCTTTGCAACGTTGGTAGGAAAACAGACGAAAGGGGATGGCGGCGGAGGCATGGCGCTGCGTTTTGTACTGCCAAACAGTGGATTGATCGGAAGTGTGCAAAGTCTCTGGATCTTGAATGAAGATGGGACAAATAATAGTATAGAAGGAACGAAGCCGGATCTTGAATCTCCGGAAGGAGAGACACCGCTTGAGACTTGTCTGAAGGCAATCGAGGAGTCTTAGTGTGCCTGCTCCGGCAGTGGTTTCTGAAAAAGGGGATGGAGAGAAACCCTGGCATAGAAGCGCTGGTCAGCTGATATGCCAGGGTTTACAAAAATTTTATAAATGTTTATAAGCGTTTTGGTGTATTTAGCAAGGTGACATGCTATAATAATGAAGTTAGATTGAAGCAATTATAGAAAGAATATAGAACAAGAGGTTGGACACGATGAAATTAAAGACACGTCTGGTCATTGCTTTTATGACTATCATTATTTTGCCGGTACTCCTGACGAGTGCTGTATTTTGTGGATTCGCGCAGCTTCAGATTCGTTCGATCGAGAAGACATATGGCATTACGGGGACAACCTATGAGGCATTGTTAAATACAGTGCAGGTACCGAGCAGGATCACGAAGGAAGCGTACCATGAGCTGGCGGATGTGGCGGATGCAGATCCGGGGAAGCTTGAGGATGCCTCTTATCTGGAAGAATTTAACCAGAAGCTTCGGCAGAAAGGTTCTTACCTGCTTGTGAGAAAGGATGATACGATCGCGTACATGGGAGAGGATCCGCAAAAGACGGAGGCGGTGATTCCGGATCTTCCGGCTTACGAGGAGTACAATGCAGATTCCGAAAATGGTGTATACATCGGAGGGGAGGCGCAGGTACTTGTAAAGCAGGTGGATTTTGTCAGCGATGAGAAGAATAAGTGCAGTGCATTTATCGTGACAGATGTGACGAGTATGCTTCCGGAAGTGTCCCAGTTTCTGAAGGATATCCTTGTGGCAGTGATCGTGATCCTTGTCATCACCGGGGCGCTGCTTGTTGTCTGGATCTACAGAGGGATCAAGATCCCGCTTGTGAAGATGCAGAAAGCGACGAAGAATATCAAAGAGGGCAATTTAGACTTTCGCCTTGTGCCGGATGCGGATGATGAACTTGGACAGCTTTGCCAGGATTTTGAGGAGATGCGGAAGCGTCTGAAGGATAATGCAGAGGAGAAGCTTGCCTATGACAAGGAGAGTAAGGAGCTGATCAGCAATATTTCCCACGATCTGAAGACACCGATCACAGCGATCAAGGGATATGTGGAAGGGATCATGGACGGCGTTGCAGATACTCCGGAGAAGATGGAGAAATATATCCGCACGATCTATAACAAGGCAAATGAGATGGATCTTCTGATCAATGAACTTACCTTATATTCTAAGATTGATACGAATCGTATCCCATATAATTTTACGACACTGTCGGTCAACGAATATTTTGACGACTGTGCAGAAGATCTGAAGCTGGAACTGGAGCAGAGAGATGTGGAGTTTGGATATTTTAATTATGTGGAGGAGGATATCCGGATCATTGGGGATGCTGAGCAGTTAAAGAGAGTGATCAATAATATTGTGACGAATTCGCTGAAATATATGGATAAGAAGCGGGCGCGCATCAACCTGCGTGTGAAGGATGTCGGTGATTTTATCCAGGTAGAACTGGAGGATAATGGAAAAGGGATCGCGGCGAAGGATCTGCCGAATATCTTTGACCGTTTTTACCGGACGGACGCATCGAGAAATTCTTCCAAGGGTGGAAGCGGCATCGGGCTTTCTATCGTGAAGAAGATCATCGAGGAGCACGGAGGTAAGATCTGGGCGACGAGCAGAGAGGGAACAGGAACGGTCATGTATTTTGTGATCAGAAAATATCAGGAGGTACCGGTAAATGAGTAAGATATTAATCGTAGAAGATGAAGAAGCAATCGCAGATTTGGAGAGGGACTATCTGGAACTGAGCGGATTTGAGGTGGAGGTTGCAAATGATGGGGAGACGGGGCTTGAGAAAGCGCTGACAGATCCTTTTGATCTTGTGATCCTCGATCTGATGCTTCCTGGTGTGGATGGATTTGACATCTGCAGGGAAGTACGCCAGAAGAAGAATACGCCGATCATCATGGTGTCTGCGAAGAAAGATGATATTGACAAGATCCGGGGGCTTGGACTTGGGGCGGACGATTATATGACAAAACCATTCAGTCCAAGTGAACTTGTGGCGAGAGTCAAGGCACATCTTGCAAGATATGAGCGTCTGATCGGAAGTAATGCACAGACAAATGATATCATTGAGATCCGTGGACTGAAGATCGACACAACAGCGAGAAGAGTGTGGGTCAATGGTGAGGAGAAGGCATTTACGACGAAAGAATTTGACCTGTTAACATTCCTTGCAGGACATCCAAATCATGTGTATACGAAGGATGAACTGTTCAGCGAGATCTGGGATATGGAATCGATCGGGGACATTGCGACGGTGACAGTCCATATTAAGAAGATCCGGGAGAAGATCGAGTACGATACTTCCAAACCGCAGTATATTGAGACAATCTGGGGCGTCGGATACCGCTTCAAGGTATAGTCCGGACAAAAGAATAAGCGCTGCCAAAATCCGGGAAAGCCTGGATTTTGGCAGAGGATGGTTCCTGCGCCTGCGGCGCAGGAATCTTTTTTTGGGACTGTTATATTTGAAAGAAGTGTAGTATAATTGATTCAAAAAGCATAAAGGGAGAAAAAGTGAAGAAAAATGTTTAAATGGAAAGAAAAAAGTGTGAGGCTGAGCACGATGCAGATGCTTGCAGCAGGATTTTTGCTCGTAATCTTTATCGGCGGGGTGCTGTTATGGCTTCCGGTCTGTAATCAGGAGCCGATCGCATTTACAGACGCACTTTTTACATCGACATCAGCAGTTTGCGTGACGGGGCTTATGACGATCGTCCCGGCGGCACAGTTTACACTTCTTGGTAAGGTGATATTACTTGTTTTGATACAGATCGGGGGACTTGGGGTTGTTGCGGTCTCTACATTCTTTCTTGTTGTGATCGGGAGAAAGATCACAGTCAAAGAGCGTGTGATGATCCAGGAGACGTACAACATGGAGTCATTATCCGGTATGGTAAAGTGGATCCTGAGGATCCTGAAAGGGACATTTGTCGTGGAAGGGATCGGAGCGGTCTTCTTTTCATTTCAGTTTATCCCGGAGTATGGATTTGTAAAAGGGATTGGATACAGTGTATTCCATTCTGTCTCAGCATTTTGTAATGCAGGAATCGATATCCTGGGAGCAGAGAGTTTTGCAGCGTATGCGAAGAATCCTCTGATCAATCTGACGACGATGACATTGATCGTGGTAGGGGGAATCGGTTATACGGTCTGGTTTGACATCACTGATACGATCAGAAATTCCCGGAAAAAGGGAGAGAGAAGGCGTGGGCTGTTTAAAGTCCTGACATTGAATTCCAAAGTTGCCCTGACGATGACAGCGATCCTTATCACAGCAGGTACAGTCAGCTTTCTGTTTCTGGAATATTCTAACCCGGATACATTCGGTGAATTTTCCTTCGGGGATAAGGTGATGGGAGCGGCATTTCAGTCAGTAACGACGAGAACTGCCGGATTTTTCACTGTTCCGCAGGGGGATTTAAGAGAAGAATCTATTTTTATTTCCTGCCTGTTGATGTTCATCGGAGGATCTCCGGCAGGTACTGCCGGCGGTGTAAAGACAACGACGATCGTAATGCTGTTTCTCACAGCGGTCACTGTTGTCAAGGGAAATAAAGACACGGAGTGTTTTGGCAGAAGAATCCCGGAGGGGAACATTCGGACGGGAATTTCGGTCGTGCTGATGTCCTTTAGCATTTTGATGATCGGGACGATTGCGGTGTCTGTGATCGAGTCGGCAGGCTTTCTGGATATTCTGTTCGAGACGACATCAGCAATCGGAACGGTAGGGCTTTCTACCGGCCTTACACCGGCACTTCACACAGTAAGTAAATTTATCATCATGGTCTTAATGTACGCAGGACGTATCGGACCTGTGACAATGGCGCTGGCATTTGGATTTAAGAAGAACCCGACGAGCCAGATGAGGCAGCTGCCGGCGAAACGTCTGATGATCGGATAGGGGGATAAGAAAAATGAAAAAACAGTATGCAGTATTTGGACTTGGAAAGTTTGGTTCCAGTGTGGCAGTGACGCTGGAGAAGCTCGGATGCGAGGTGATCGCAGTTGATATTGTCGAGGAAAAGGTGCAGGATATCGCAGACCAGGTATCTTATGCGATGCGTGCAGATCTGCATGACACGGGAGTGATCCAGTCGCTGGGGCTCCGCAATCTTGACGGTGCGGTTGTGGCGATCTCTGACAATATGGAATCCAGTATTATGGCGACGATCTTATCGAAAGAAGCAGGGATTCCATATGTACTTGCGAAGGCGCAGGATGATCTGCATGCGTCTATTTTAAAGAAGGTCGGTGCAGACGCGGTAGTATTTCCGGAAAAGGAGATGGGAAGAAGGGTCGCAAAGAGTCTGGTTTCCACGAACTTTGCGGACTGGATCGAGCTGTCGCCGGATTATAGTATGGTGGAGACCGAGGTTCCGTCCAACTGGGTTGGGAAGACTTTGCGGGAACTCCGTATCCGGGAGCGCTATGGCTTTAATGTGGTCGGCATCAAAAAGGGTGAGAAAGTAGACGTAAATGTCGGACCGGAGAAGCCGCTGGAAGAAGGAAGCATTATGATCTTCATCGGAAGTAATGAAATGCTCAGTAAATTTAAAGGGGAATAAACATGATTACAAGCACATCGAATGCGAGAGTGAAGGAGCTGGTGCAGCTTCAGAAGAAAAGCAAAGTACGAAATGAGCAGGGAGTCTTTCTTGTAGAAGGGATCAGGATGTATCAGGAAATTCCGCAGGAGCAGCTGGTGAAAGTCTATGTGTCAGAGACATTTGCAGACAGGCATCGGGAAGAGATCAGCAGTATCCGTGATAAGAGAAAGCTGGAATATTTATCCGATCATGTTTTTCAGTATGTCTCAGATACGAAGACTCCGCAGGGGATCCTCTGTGTTGTGCGCCAGTCATCGTATCGGCTGGAGGAACTGCTGGAGGCAGAAGATGCACATCTTCTTGTGTTGGACAACCTTCAGGATCCGGGAAATCTCGGCACGATCTTACGCACAGCGGAAGGTGCGGGGGTGACCGGGGTCATCATCAGCAGGGAGAGTGTAGATATTTATAATCCAAAAGTCATACGGTCCACCATGGGGTCGGTCTACCGGGTGCCGTTTGTCTATGCAGAAGATTTAAAAGAAGTACTCGCAAAGCTTCAGGAGCATGGGATCTGTACCTATGCGGCACATCTGGATGGGAAAAATAGTTACGATAAGGAAGATTATACAAAAAAGACAGCGTTTCTGATCGGAAATGAAGGAAACGGGCTGAGAAAGGAGATCGCGGATCTGGCAGATATATGGATCCGGATCCCGATGCAGGGGCAGGTAGAGTCGTTAAATGCGGCGATTGCCACATCGGTTCTGATGTTTGAGGCGGCAAGGCAGAGAAGAAATCAAAAACAGAGTTAAAAAGAGACGGTCAATCCTCGGGGAAATCCGAAAGATTGGCTGTTTTTTATTTCATAATTTCACAGGGAATCTCTGCGAAATCCTATGAGATCTTACGGAAAAAACAAGTTTTCCGTGAGAATGTAAAACCAGAAAAATGCTGTGTGGAAAGAGGGATCATGCGGGGATGGACAAAATTTCCAGTCAAAGAAAGTTGACAAATGGCGGAAAAGCTGTTAGGATGTGTCTACAAACTAAATGTAACAAGTTTGTAACAAATGTAATAAAAATGAATTAAAAGAGTATAATATAATTAACTTTTAATTCGTTTTATTGCAAAAGCAGGAGGAAATGTATGAGAAAAGAGAATAAGAAGATGCTGGCAGGGCTTCTGTCTGCTGTTTGTGTAATATCAGCAGGATTGGAAGGCAATGTGTCTGCGGCATCAACTGAAACTCGGAAAGCTGGCAGCATAGAAGAAACACAGACAATTTCATCTGCACTGGCATCCGCGCTGGAGCAGATACCGGAGGTCGCGGCAGTCGCAGTGTCTACGCAGGAGTGGTTCCAGAAAGCGGTGGCAAACATTGATGGGGAGATCGATGTGCGGGCAGCAGGGGAAGAAGGAAGTGAAGTTGTCGGGAAACTATATCACAACACGATCGTGGATATCGAGGAAAAAGGGGTTGTATGGACGAAGATTTCCGCAGGTGAGGTAAACGGATATGTAAAGAGTGATTCCCTCGCGTTTGGAACGGATGCGGTAAAGAGAGCCGATCAGGTATGCCCGGTGGTAGAAAAAGTGCCGGAGGGCAGTCAGGAAGCGGTGCGGGTCAGAGAATCTGCACCGGCAAAGACGATCGCGCAGATCGAGGAAGAGAAAGCTGCGGCGGAAGCGCAGGCAGCGGAGGAGGCCAGAAAAGCAGAAGAGGCCAGAAAGGCAGAAGAAGCAAGAAAGCAGGCAGAAGAAGCAGAAGCCCAGGCACAGCAGCAGGCAACACAGGCGGCGCAGCAGACTGTCACAGCAGCAAACGGGGAGCAGGCGCTGCTGGCAGCGCTGATCTTCTGTGAGGCAGGGGGAGAGCCATACGAAGGTCAGGTTGCAGTTGGAGCGGTCGTTATGAACCGTGTCCGAAGCGGTATTTTTCCAAATTCGATCACAGAAGTAATCTACCAGAGCGGGCAGTTTGGACCGGCGATCACCGGGCTGCTTGATGCAGTGCTTGCAGATGGCCGGACAACAGCCAGCTGCTATCAGGCGGCGGCAGATGCGCTTGCAGGAGCCAATCCGATCGGGGATGCACTTTACTTTGGAAACGGTGATTACGGACAGCTGATCGGAAATCACTGGTTCCACTAGAAGCAAACAGAATATTGATCAGGGGAGTATGGAATAAATGTCCGGATTCTGCAAAAAGGTGTGAAGGCATCAAAATGCAGGATTCGGACATTTTATTATGGGAAAAGTTCAGGGGAAAGGGAGGGACTTGGATTTTGTAAAAACGGTAAAAATCTTCTGGGAAATGAGGAACTTTACAGGGGCATAGATTTTACAGATAATCTTATAGAAAATATCTATAATCTTATAAAAAATAGCAATTTGACTTCGCTTTGAAACGCCTATATCATCGTAAGTAAAGGTCGAAATATGGAGGAAAACGAACATGGAAGTGATTAAAGAGTTACCAGAGGTATTTGAAGAGTTTGCAGAGCAGCGCAAGAATTCTTTTCTGGCAGTAAAGAAGCTGAAAGATCAGGGAATCCCGGTAGTCGGAGCCTATTGTACTTATTTTCCAAAGGAAATCGCGATGGCGATGGGAGCGGCGACCGTCGGATTATGTTCTACATCAGATGAGACTATTACAGAGGCGGAGAAAGACCTTCCGAAGAACTTATGTCCGCTGATCAAATCTAGCTATGGATTTGCAAAGGCTGATAAATGTCCATTCTTTTATTTTTCAGATGTAGTTGTCGGGGAAACAACTTGCGATGGAAAAAAGAAGATGTATGAATATATGTCAGAGTTTAAAGATGTATTTCTTATGGAGCTGCCGAACACACAGAGCGAAGAAGCGCTGAAACTGTGGAAGAGCGAGATCATCCGGTTTAAAGAATACTTAGAGAAAAAATTCGAAGTGACGATCACTGAGGATGATATCCGCAGAGCAATCCGTGAGGAAAATAAAGTTCGAAGATCCTTAAAGAAATTTTACGAAGTGATGAGACATGATCCGGCGCCGGTCACCGGTATGGATCAGTTTAAGGTACTCTATGGAAGTGGATTTAAATTTGACAGAACAGCGATTCCGGAAGAGGTGGACGGAATTGTCGAGAAGATTGAGCGAGAGTATGCAGAAGGAAAAATGCTGGACAAAAGACCGAGAATCCTTCTGACGGGATGCCCGGTAGGCGGAGCGACAGAAAAAGTGATCAAAGCGATCGAGGATAACGGCGGTGTTGTCGTAACTTATGAAAATTGTACCGGTGCAAAATCGATCGACAAGCTGGTCGATGAGGAGAACCCGGATGTATACGATGCACTTGCAAGAAGATATATCGACATTGGATGCTCTGTCATGACGCCGAACCCAAACAGACTGAAATTGTTAGACCGTCTGATCGACGAATACAAAGTGGACGGTGTTGTGGAAATGACACTTCAGGCATGTCATACATATAATGTAGAGACACTTGGGATCCGCCGCTTTGTAAATGAGAAAAAGGGCATTCCTTATATTAATGTAGAGACCGATTACTCCCAGGCAGACATCGGACAGCTTAATACAAGGATCACAGCATTTCTGGAGATGCTGTAATATATCAGAAGAGGTTAGAAACGTGAATTATGTAGGGATTGATATTGGTTCCACTGCATCCAAAGTCGTAGTGCGGGGCACAGCTGATATGCAGTTTGTGCTTCCTACGGGGTGGAGCAGCAAGGAGACAACACAGACGATCAAAGAAAAATTAAAGGAAAATGATGTGGACGTTCTGAAAGAAGAGACAAAAGTTGTCGCGACCGGGTATGGACGTGTCGCAGTAGACTTTGCCGATTATGTGATCACAGAGATCACCTGCCATGCGAGAGGCGGAAGAGAACTGGCGGGGGGAGACTGTACGGTCATCGATGTCGGCGGGCAGGACACAAAGGTGATCCTGATCGAGAACGGAATGGTCCAGGACTTTCTGATGAATGATAAATGTTCCGCGGGGACCGGAAAGTTTTTGGAGATCATGGCAAACAGACTTGGCGTGACGCTGCAGGAACTTTTTGACCTGGCAGAGAAAGGGACTGTGCTTCCGATCAGTTCTCTCTGTACGGTCTTTGCAGAATCCGAAGTGATCAACTATATCGGTGAGGGAAGAAGCAGAGAGGATATCGCGGCGGGTGTCGTAGACTCTGTTGTGACAAAAGTAGCACAGCTTGCCATGCGAAAGGCGATGACAGACCGTGTGATCCTGACCGGAGGGCTTAGCCACAGCGCCTACTTTACAAGACGGCTTTCTGAACAGATCGGAAAGCACGTGGAGTCAACTGCAGACGGAAGATATGCGGGGGCGCTCGGGGCGGCGATCCTTGCAGAAGAAAAATCAAAAAGAGCGAGATAGAACGACAGAAAATTCTGTTTTCAGAGGAAAAAAGATACCGAAATCAGCGAGGTATCTTTTTTCTATCTGACTATTGTATTTCAGAGAAAAGTATAGTAAGATAAGAAAAATAAACAACGCAATGGATTCTGTCTAAGAATGAGATGGATCATTGAAAGGGGGCTTTTCTATGTATTATACGACAGGAAGTATCGCGATGATGGTGCTCGGTATTATTGTCCTTATTATTATTGTAGGGCTTATCATATCGTGCGTGAAGATTGTACCGCAGGCACAGGCGATGGTCATTGAGAGACTGGGTGCTTACAAGACAACATGGGGTGTAGGATTTCACATCAAAGTACCGATCATCGAGAAAGTGGCACGAAAGGTAGACTTAAAAGAGCAGGTGGTAGATTTCGCACCGCAGCCGGTGATCACAAAGGATAATGTTACGATGCAGATCGATACGGTTGTCTTTTATCAGATCACAGATCCAAAGCTGTTCTGCTATGGAGTTGCCAACCCGATCATGGCGATCGAGAATCTGACAGCGACGACGCTCCGTAATATCATCGGTGATCTGGAGCTGGATGAGACACTGACATCCAGAGAGACGATCAATACAAAGATGCGGGCATCCCTCGATGTCGCAACGGATCCATGGGGCATCAAAGTCAACCGTGTAGAGTTAAAGAACATCATTCCTCCGGCTGCGATCCGTGATGCGATGGAGAAACAGATGAAAGCAGAACGTGAGAGACGTGAGGCGATCCTGAAGGCGGAAGGTGAGAAGAAGTCTACGATCCTTGTGGCAGAAGGTAACAAGGAATCTGCGATCCTTGATGCGGAGGCAGAGAAGCAGGCTGCGATCCTCCGTGCAGAGGCCCAGAAAGAAAAGATGATCCGAGAGGCAGAAGGTGAAGCAGAAGCAATCCTGAAAGTACAAAAGGCGAACGCAGATGGTATCCGGTTCCTGAAAGAAGCAGGAGCGGATGAGGCTGTGCTGACGATGAAGAGCCTTGAGGCATTTGAGAAAGCATCCGACGGAAGAGCGACGAAGATCATCATTCCTTCCGAGATCCAGAGCATCGCAGGACTCGTGAAGTCTGTGACCGAGATCGCGACAGAGAAAGAAAAATAAAGACAGGAAAGCAGATTTATAAGAGAAGGGTGGCTGCCGCAACAGATTTTGCGGCGGCCTCTTCGCTTTTGACAGGGCAGGAGGAGATTGCGTGAAGCCGGTATTAGATCTTGAAAAAACATATGGGATTGTATTTGACGGAGGGGGCGCAAGAGGCGCATATCAGATCGGCGCCTGGAAGGCGATGCGGGAAGCAGGGATTCAGATTAGCGCAGTGGCAGGGACATCTGTCGGTGCGCTGAATGGTGCGCTCGTGTGCATGGGAGATATAGAGAAAGCAGAGAAAGTGTGGGAGAAGATCACATTTTCAAAAGTGATGGATGTGGATGATGAGATCATGGAGAAATTATTGGAGCGAAAGCTTCCGCTCCATGAAGCCGTCCGGGAGATTTTATCTGTGATCAAAAACGGGGGAGTCGATGTAACTCCGCTGTGGGAACTGATCCATGAGATGGTCGATGAGGAGAAGATCCGAAAGTCGAAGACAGCGTTTTATCTGCTCACGTTTTCTGTATCCGATAGGAAGGAACTGGAACTTGGGATCGAGGATATTCCGGAAGGACTTCTGGAAGATTTCCTTCTGGCAAGTGCGTACCTGCTTGGATTTAAAAATGAAGAACTGCATGGAAAGAAATACCTGGATGGAGGCGTGATCAACAATGTGCCGCTCGGAACACTGGTGGAGCGCGGGTACCAGAATATCATCGAAGTGCGGATTTTCGGTCCCGGAAGAGAGCCCCGCGTCTATCTGCCTGATGATGTCAATGTCTATGAAGTAGCGCCGCGGGTGAAGCTTGGAAGTATTATCGAGTTTCAGGCAAAGCGGAGCAGACAGAATATGAAGATCGGATACTATGATGCAAAGCGTCTGATCTATGGTCTGGCAGGTACGATTTACTATATTGAACAAACGAAAGAAGAGTGGTATTATGAAAAGAAGTTTGAGGGACTGACAGAGCATGACCGGAAGGAAATTGCATTCTGGCTGAAGCTTCCACTGCATACGAAGGCAGCAGAATTGTATCTTGCGATGCTGGAGGCGAGTGCCAAATATCTGCGTGTTCCGAAGTATCGGATCTATACCGTAGAAAGCTTGTTTGATCTTGTAAAAGAAAAATATGAAAAAAGAGACAACAAAGAGTCGGTTCCATACTTTACGGAACTGCTCCTTGCGATGGGAAAGGAAGAATAATATGGATTTAAAAGGACGTCATTTTTTAACACTGAAAGATTTTACTGCGGAAGAGATCACATATTTTCTTGATCTCGCTGCAGAGTTGAAGGAAAAAAAGAAAAAAGGGATTCTGACAGAGACGCTGCGCGGGAAAAATGTGGCGCTGATCTTTGCAAAGACAAGTACGAGAACCCGCTGTTCTTTTGAGGTGGCAGCGCATGATCTCGGAATGGGGACAACATATCTGGAGCCGGCCGCATCCCAGATTGGTAAGAAGGAAAGCATTAAGGACACCGCAAGGGTGCTCGGGAGAATGTTTGACGGCATTGAATACCGTGGATATGGGCAGGAAATCGTTGAGGAACTGGCGCGGTATGCGGGTGTTCCGGTCTGGAATGGTCTTACCAATGAATATCATCCAACACAGATGCTCGCAGATCTTCTGACGATTCGGGAACATTTCGGGAACCTGAAGGGAAGAAAACTTGTCTATATGGGAGATGCACGTTATAATATGGGGAATTCGCTGATGATCGCATGTGCGAAGATGGGAATGCATTTTGTTGCATGTGCGCCGGAAAAATATTTCCCGGATCAGGTGCTCGTGGAAGAGTGCCAGAGATTTGCCGGGGAATCGGGCGCAACGATCACACTGACCGAAGATGTCAGCGCAGGAACAAAAGATGCAGATATCATCTATACCGATGTCTGGGTGTCTATGGGAGAGCCTGACAGTGTGTGGGAAGAGCGCATCCGTGATCTGACCCCATACAAGGTAACGATGGATGTGATGAAAAATGCAGGAGACCAGGCAATCTTCCTTCACTGTCTGCCGGCATTCCACGACTGGGAGACAGAAGTCGGAAAAGAGATGGGAGAGCGCTTCCAGATCCGGGAGATGGAAGTGACCGATGAAGTTTTTGAGTCTGCCCAGTCAAAAGTGTTTGATGAGGCGGAAAACCGCATGCACACGATCAAGGCGGTGATGGCCGCAACTCTGGGGGCATAGCGGTGAAGACAGAGATATTGAAAATGCTGCGGGAGAGTGGAGACTATCTCTCCGGGCAGGAGTTGTGCGAGCATTTCCAGGTATCCAGAACTGCCGTCTGGAAGGTCATCGCACAGCTGAAAGAGGAAGGATATGAGATCGAGGCAGTGAGAAACAAAGGGTATCATCTTAAGGAAAGTCCGGATGTACTGTCAAAAGAAGAGCTGGAAAGTCGGATCCATACAGAAACGATCGGAAGGTGTGTGGAATATTTCACGGAGACAGATTCCACGAATATCCGCGCGAAACAGGCAGCAGGTCAGGGGGCGCTGCACGGTACGCTTTTTGTGGCGAACCGGCAGTATGCGGGAAAAGGACGCAGAGGCAGAACCTGGGATTCTCCCGAGGGGACAGAGATTTTCATGTCTTTGCTGTTAAGACCGAAATTTCCGCCGGACAGAGCGCCGATGCTGACGATTCTGATGGCGCTTGCCGCTGCGGAGGCAGTACGAGAGCAGACCAAGCTTGAGGTACAGATCAAATGGCCGAACGATCTTGTTATCGGCGAGAAAAAGATTTGCGGCATCCTGACTGAGATGAGCGCTGAGATCGATTATATCGATCATGTGGTGATCGGTGTCGGGATCAATGCAAACCGGAAGCAGTTTCCGGAGGAACTGAAGGAGAAAGCAACATCCCTTTTTCTGGAAGGGGGAAGCCCGGTCAGGCGGGCAGAACTGGTCGCAGGAATCTTGTGCCAGTTTGAGAAGCTCTATACACAGTTTGAAAGCGAGCAGAATCTTCGGTTTGTGCAGAAGAGCTACAATGAACAGTCGGTCAACTGCGGCCGGAAAGTGACTGTCCTGGAGCCAAAACGAAACTGGGATGGAACGGCAGTCGGGATCAATGAAGAAGGAGAACTTCTGGTAGAAAATGAAGCCGGGGAGCTGATCACAGTCTATGCCGGAGAAGTGTCTGTGCGCGGAATTTACGGGTATGTATAAGGGGACGACCAGAAGCACAAAAAAGTAAGCAGAAAAAATGGAGTAACAAAAAATGTACGAAGAAAAAGTAGTATTGTGCGGGGCAAACTCGTATGAAAAGAAATATTATCTGAATCCGGATTTTGAGGCGCTGCCGCAGGAGATCCAGGATGAATTGAAAATCATGTGTGTACTGTACACAGAAGATGTGGGAGGGATCCTCACGCTCGTTTTTGAGGAGGACGGTACGCTCTGCTTTGAAGTAACGACAGAGGATTTTGATCCGATGTTCGATGAGATTGGAAGCAAGCTGAAGATCAAGGAGATGCAGCAGACAAAAGAAGAACTGCTGCGGTCGCTGGAGCTTTACTATAAAGTATTTTTCTTAGGAGAAGAAATTTAATGTTATTAGTTATAGATGTTGGAAATACAAATATCACACTGGGTGTATATAAGGAAGCAAAGCTGGAGGCAAAGTTCCGGATGACGACAAAGCTTCCGAGAACATCAGATGAGTATGGGATCTCACTCTGTGACCTGATCGAACATCAGGGATTTGAGATCGGACAGATCGATGCGGTGATCATCGCTTCGGTTGTGCCGGATATCATGCATTCGCTGACAAGTGCGATCATCAAATATCTGGATGTCTACCCACTTGTCGTATCAAGAGAGATCGAGACCGGGATCAAGATCGGAATGGATAATCCACGCATGGGTCCGGACCGGATCGTCGATGCAGTTGCTGCATATGAAAAATATGGCGGCCCGGTGATCGTTGTGGACTTTGGGACGGCGACTACTTATGATGTGATCGCGGAGGATGGATCCTTCATGGGAGGCTGCATCGCAACCGGGATCCGGACATCTGCGCGTGCGCTCTGGGGCGGAGCTGCCATGCTGCCGGAGATTGAGATCAAGAAGCCGGATGTGATCATGGGGCAGGAGACGATCACAAGCATGCAGGCAGGACTTGTATACGGTTACATTGGACAGACAGAGTACATTGTCCAGAAGATGAAAAAAGAAGCAGGTCTGGAGAATGTAAAAGTCATCGCGACCGGAGGGCTTGGAAAGATTATTGTCTCAGAGACAGAGGTATTTGATGCCTACGACCAGAATCTGACGCTGGACGGGCTTCGGATCTTATATGAGAAGAATAAGCAATAAAGCAAATCAATGAGACAGAAAGGAAAGAGATGCTACAAGGAAACAGATTGAAAATAGGGACAGTAGAACTGGAGAATCCATACATACTGGCGCCGATGGCAGGAGTGACCGACCTGCCTTTTCGCTTGCTCTGTAAGGAGCAGGGGGCAGGACTCCTCTGCATGGAGATGGTCAGTGCAAAAGCGATCCAGTACAAAAATAAAAATACGCAGGATCTTCTTCGGATCCATGAGAAGGAGCAGCCAGTTTCACTCCAGCTGTTTGGCTCTGAGCCGGATACGATTAGTGAGATCGCAAAACAGATCGAGGAACTTCCATTTGCGGTGCTTGACATTAACATGGGGTGTCCGGTACCGAAGATTGTCAAGAACGGAGAAGGATCTGCGCTGATGAAACAGCCGAAACTTGTGTATGAAATCGTGAGCAAGACGGTAAAAGCGATCCAGAAACCAGTTACAGTCAAGATCCGGAAGGGATTTGATGATTCCTGCATCAATGCAGTGCAAATTGCAAAGATTATAGAGGAGGCAGGCGGCGCTGCGGTGGCAGTACACGGGCGGACGAGAGAGCAGTATTATTCTGGAAAAGCAGATTGGGATATCATCCGCCAGGTAAAGGAAGCAGTATCGATCCCGGTGATCGGAAATGGAGATGTAACTTCCGCAGAAGATGCAGTCAGAATGCAGCAGCTCACCGGATGTGACGGTGTGATGGTAGGCCGGGGCGCCCAGGGAAATCCATGGATCTTCCGGGAACTGGTGGAATATGACCGGACCGGTGTGATCCCTCCACGTCCGTCCCTGGAGGAATTAAAAGCGACAATGCTCCGTCATGCAAGGCTTCAGATCGAGTACAAAGGCGATTATCTCGGGATCAGAGAGATGCGCAAGCATGTGGGATGGTATACGACCGGATTAAAAGGTGCGGCGGCTCTGCGGGCGGAGATCAACCAGGTCCAGAGTTATGAAGAATTGGAACAATTACTTGGAAACAAATTGACATTGTAGTCGAAAACATGTATAATGTTGAAATTGTGAAAATAGACTTATTTTACAGAAAATATTCGCTGAAAAGCTGACAAATAATAGGGGAATGTTATAAGCATACAAGGAGGTAATATGCAATGGCAGACAAGAAAACAATACTTACTTATGCGGGATTAAAGGCGCTCGAAGAAGAGCTTGAGAACCTCAAAGTAGTAAAACGTAAGGAAGTCGCAGAAAAGATCAAAGAAGCGAGAGAACAAGGTGACTTATCAGAAAACGCAGAGTACGATGCAGCGAAAGATGAACAGAGAGATATCGAAGCGCGGATCGAAGAGATAGAGAAGATTTTAAAGAATGCAGAAGTTGTTGTCGAGGACGAAGTAGATTTTGACAAGATCAATATCGGATGTTCTGTACTTGTGTACGACAAAGAATTTGATGAAGAGATTCAGTTTAAGATCGTAGGTTCCACAGAGGCAAACAGCCTTCAGGGCAAAATTTCCAATGAGTCTCCGGTAGGACAGGCACTGCTTGGCAAGAAAGTCGGAGATGAGATCCAGGTAGAGACGCAGGCAGGCGTTATGGAATACAAAGTGTTAAATATTGAAAGAGCAAACTAAGGAGTGAGAGAAGTGGCTGAACAGAAGAATGTACAGGAGCAGGATGTAAACCAGCTCAGACAGGTACGCCGGGAGAAACTGGCAGACCTTCAGGCAAATGGAAATGACCCGTTCGTCATTACAAAGTATGATGTGACACATCACAGCATGGAGATCAAAGACCATTTTGAGGAGATGGAAGGAAAAGACGTATCGATCGCAGGACGTATCATGTCCAAACGTGTGATGGGAAAAGCGTCTTTCTGCAATGTGCAGGATTTGCAGGGCAATATCCAGTCTTATGTTGCAAGAGACAACATCGGAGAGGAAGCTTACAAAGCATTTAAGAAGATGGATATCGGTGATATCGTAGGAATCAGAGGAGATGTTTTCCGCACAAAGATGGGAGAGATCTCTATCCATGCGCAGGAAGTGACATTATTATCCAAGAGCCTTCAGATCCTTCCGGAGAAGTTCCACGGACTGACGAATACAGATTTACGCTACCGCCAGAGATATGTGGATCTGATCATGAACCCAGATGTAAAAGATACATTTATCAAGCGTTCCAAAATCCTCAGCGCGATCAGAAAATATCTGGACGGTCAGGGATTTATGGAAGTGGAGACACCGATCCTTGTGTCCAATGCAGGAGGAGCAGCGGCAAGACCGTTCGAGACACATTTCAATGCACTGAACGAAGATCTGAAACTCCGTATCTCACTGGAATTATATCTGAAACGACTGATCGTCGGTGGTCTGGAGCGTGTATACGAGATTGGACGAGTATTCCGTAATGAAGGACTTGACACAAGACATAATCCAGAATTTACATTGATGGAATTATACCAGGCATATACAGATTACAACGGAATGATGGATCTGACAGAGAATCTCTACCGTTTTGTAGCGCAGGAAGTGTTAGGAACAACGAAGATCACTTACGGCGGAGTAGAGATGGATCTTGGAAAACCGTTCGAGAGAATCACAATGGTAGATGCAGTGAAGAAATACACCGGCATCGACTGGAACGAAGTAACAACACTGAAAGAAGCAAGAGCGCTTGCAAAAGAACACAAAGTAGAGTTCGAAGAGCGCCATAAGAAAGGGGATATCCTCGCACTGTTCTTCGAGGCATTTGTAGAAGAACACCTGATCCAGCCTACATTTGTTATGGATCATCCGATCGAGATCTCTCCTCTTACAAAGAAAAAACCGGAGAACCCAGAATATACAGAGCGTTTTGAGTTCTTTATGAATGGATGGGAAATGGCAAACGCATACTCAGAGTTAAATGATCCAATCGACCAGAGAGCGCGTTTCAAAGCGCAGGAAGAACTCCTTGCACAAGGAGATGAGGAAGCAAACACAACAGATGAAGACTTCCTGAACGCACTTGAGATCGGTATGCCGCCGACTGGAGGTATCGGATTCGGAATTGATAGAATGTGCATGCTTCTGACAGACTCTGCAGCGATCAGAGATGTGCTCTTATTCCCGACAATGAAGTCACAGGGCGCTGCTAAGAACGAAGCAAACAATGCTGCACAGAAAGCGCCGGCAGCAAAAGTTGCCGAGGCGGCTGTACCGGCTGTGGAGACTTCCGCAAAAGTAGAGATTGATTTCTCTAATGTAGAAGTAGAGC
>JAPFCT010000063.1 GCA_026169575.1 Faecalimonas sp. | reverse complement strand
ATGATGACAATGAGATAGTCTGCACCTGTCAGTTCGCGTGCTTTCTGGATGTGATAGAGATGTCCGTTGTGAAACGGATTGTATTCGGTGATAAGACCTGCGATTTTCATAATTGGTTCTCCATTTCTGTTAGGTTCTTGCAAAAGTATACTATAAGATTTTCTATTTGACAATCGAAGGAGAAGCCGATACACTAAAATTAGTGTGTTCTGTCAAAACACAGAGAAAGAAAAAGAGAAGAGGGAGGGTGCATATGCCAGAAGAAAGAATCGAGGAACTGCTCGAGAAAAGAGATTTTAAACAGTTGAAACTGGAATTGGAAGATATGTATCCTGTGGATCTGGCAGAGATCATGGAAGAATTGACGGATAAACAGGTTATGCTGATTTTCAGACTTCTTCCAAAAGAAGAGGCGGCGGAGACGTTTTCTTATATGAATGCAGATATGAGGCAGGTGCTGATCAGTGCGCTGACTGATTCTGAGCTGCAGGAAGTCATGGAAGAGATGTATATTGATGATACCGTTGACGTGCTGGAAGAGATGCCTGCAAATGTGGTCGATCGTCTTCTGCTCGTGACCGATGAGGAGACGAGAAAGCAGATCAATATGCTGCTGCAATATCCGGATGACAGTGCCGGAAGCATTATGAATGTGGAATATATCGCGCTGCAGAAGGAGATGACAGTTGCTGAGGCGATCCTCAAGATCCGTCAGGTTGGTATCAATAAAGAGACGATCTATACCTGTTATGTCACAGAAAAGAGAAAGCTGATCGGAAGTGTGGATGTCAAAGATCTTCTGACCACCGGTGAGAATAAGCTGATCGAGGAGATCATGGAGACAAATCCTCTGTTTGTCAGAACGCTGGACGATAAGGAAGATGTGGCGAATACAATCCACAAATACGGACTGATCGCGATTCCGGTGTTAGATCAGGAGATGTGCATGGTCGGGATCGTCACAGTCGATGACGCGATGATCGTCCTGCAGGATGAGGCTACCGAGGATATGAGTGTGATGGCAGGTGTGGCTCCGAATGAAGAATCTTACTTTGGGACGTCTGTCTGGAAGCATGCGAGGAACCGCTTTCCGTGGCTGTTATTTCTGATGCTTTCGGCAACGATCACCGGGCTGATCCTCGGGCATTTTGAGGCGGCGCTTGCCGTGATGCCGATTCTAAATACCTTTATCCCGATGCTGACGGGAACCGGAGGAAACTGTGGTTCCCAGAGTTCTACGCTGATCATCCGTGGACTGACGGTCGGTGAGATTGAATTTAAAGATATTTTTCGTGTACTGTTCAAGGAAGTCAGGGTTGCGCTCCTTGTAGGGCTGTGCCTGGCGTTTGTAAACGGGATCCGGGTCATTATCATGTACGGTGATCCGCTTCTCGCATTTGCGATCGGTGTGACCATGATCGCGACAATCCTGCTTTCGAAAACGGTGGGCTGTGTCCTTCCGCTGATCGCCAAAAAATGCGGACTGGATCCTGCGATCATGGCGGCTCCGCTGATCACAACACTTGTGGATACCGGAACGATCCTTGTATATTTTGCAATCGTGACACGTATTTTCCACATTTAAGAGGCGCAGAAGCTGAGGAAAATTTTTAGGTACTGAAGAAAAATTTTTGGAAAAAACAGAATTATTGATATATAATTAACAAAGCTTGTATACAAAATGTGTTTGCGCTATAATAAGGTATATGAGAAAAATGAAAGGGGTCATAAATCATGGGATTTATTGATGTAATTAAAGCAAAAGCAAAAGCAGACAAAAAAGTAATCGTACTTCCGGAGACAGAAGACAAAAGAACTTATGAAGCAGCGGAAGCTGTTTTAAAAGAAGGGACAGCAGATCTGATCCTTGTCGGAAGAAAGGAAGAGATTGAGAAAAACGGAGCTGGATTTGATCTGACGGGAGCAGTGATCGTAGACCCTGCAACAGATGAGAGAACAGCAGGATATATTGCAAAACTCGTAGAGTTAAGACAGAAAAAAGGAATGACAGAAGAGCAGGCAAAAGAGATCCTTCTGACAAACTATTTATATTACGGAGTCATGATGGTAAAGATGGGAGATGCTGACGGTATGGTATCGGGAGCATGTCATTCTACAGCAGACACATTAAGACCATGCTTACAGATCTTAAAGACAAAACCAGGTACAAAATTAGTGTCTGCATTCTTTGTTATGGTTGTTCCGGACTGTGAGATGGGAGAAAACGGCACATTTATCTTCGGAGATTCTGGTCTTGAACAGAATCCGGATCCGGAGAAACTTGCAGCGATCGCACTTTCTTCCGCAGAATCTTTCCGTACATTAGTCGGAGCAGAGCCGAAGGTTGCAATGCTTTCCCACTCTACAAAGGGAAGCGCAAAACATGCGGATGTTGATAAAGTAGTAGAAGCGACAAGAATCGCAAAAGAAGCAGCGCCGGAATTAATGTTAGATGGAGAACTGCAGTTAGATGCAGCGATCGTTCCGGAAATCGGTGAATCCAAAGCTCCGGGAAGCAAGGTGGCAGGACATGCCAACGTACTGATCTTCCCTGACCTTGATGCAGGAAATATCGGATATAAGCTTGTGCAGAGACTTGCAAAGGCAGAAGCATACGGACCGCTCACACAGGGAATCGCAAAACCAGTCAACGATTTATCACGCGGATGCAGCGCAGCAGATATCGAAGGCGTGATCGCGATCACAGCAGTGCAGGCGCAGGCAGCAGAGTAAGAGCGCATCAGACAGAAGAAGTGTAAAAGTGGTGGCAGTTCTTCTGTTGAAATATAATACATAACCAAACGGAGGAAAGAAACATGAATATTTTAGTGATTAACTGTGGAAGTTCTTCTTTGAAATTCCAGCTGATCAACTCAGAATCAGAGGGAGTACTTGCAAAAGGACTCTGCGAGAGAATCGGAATCGACGGAAAGCTGACATATCAGCCGGAAGGCGGAGAAAAGACGACATCTGACAAAGCAATGCCGACACATACAGAGGCGATCCAGTTTGTGATCGACGCGCTGACAGATGCGCAGACAGGTGTTGTAAAGAGTCTGGATGAGATCAATGCAGTAGGACACCGTGTTGTACATGGCGGAGAGAAATTTGCAAGTTCTGTAGTGATCAATGACGAAGTATTAAAAGCGATTGAAGAGTGTAATGATCTTGCACCGTTACACAACCCGGCAAACTTAATCGGAATCAATGCATGCCGTGAGTTAATGCCAGGTGTTCCTATGGTAGCTGTATTTGATACCGCATTCCATCAGACAATGCCAAGCAAGGCATATATGTATGGACTTCCATATGAATATTATGAAAAATACAAAGTAAGACGTTATGGGTTCCACGGCACAAGCCATAGCTTTGTATCTAAAAGAGTTGCAGAGCTTGTCGGAAAGCCATACGACGCTACAAAGACGATTGTATGCCATTTAGGAAACGGAGCAAGTATCTGCGCAGTGGAAAACGGAAAATCAGTGGATACTTCTATGGGACTGACTCCTCTGGAAGGACTTGTAATGGGAACACGCTCCGGAGATATTGATCCGGCAATCATGGAATTCCTTGCAAAGAAAGAAAACCTTGACATTGCAGGGCTGATGAATGTACTCAATAAAAAATCAGGTGTATACGGACTTTCTAACAACTTATCAAGCGACTTCAGAGATTTAAGTGAAGCTGCAGCAGATGGAAATGAGATTGCAGAGCTTGCGCTGGATGTATTTGCATACAGAGTTGCAAAATATGTTGGAAGCTACACAGCAGCGATGAACGGAGTCGATAACATTGTGTTTACAGCCGGAATCGGAGAAAACTCAGCAATCGTACGTACAATGGTATGCAAATATTTAGGATACCTTGGAATCGAGATTGATGAAGAGTTAAATGGAAAACGCGGTCAGGAACTTGTGATCTCTACACCGGAATCCAAAGTAAAAGTGCTTGTAGTTCCTACAAATGAAGAACTTGCGATCGCTCGTGAGACAGTTGCACTGATCTAATTTCTGACTGTTTTGTGAAAAGAAGATAAGAAAAAAGTCTGTATCAGACTTTTTTCTTATTTTGTGATATAAAAGCATTGACAAACGCGTTTAACGTGATATAATAATTGAGGTGTGAATAGGAGAATTGTTTTATGATAATCAGCCTATTGAAAGTCGTGACAGCAGAAGATAAGACGATGCATCTGGATGCGGAGATCGAGATGGAAGAGTTTTGTACAAAGTCAGGAAGATTTCCAGTTGTGGAGAAAGCGCCCGTACAGTTTCGGATCAGACATGTGAAGAACCGTCAGGTACTGATTTCCGGAAAGACTAGACTTGTGATCGCAATTCCGTGCGACCGATGCCTGAAAGAAGTGCCGTATGAGTTTGAGATTGAGTTTGAGAAAGATGTGAATCTGAATGAACTGAATCAGTCGGAAGCCCACGATGAAACAGCAGAAGAAAAGAATTATATTGACGGATATAATCTTGACGTAGACAAATTACTCTATAATGAGATTTTGATAGGATGGCCGATGAAAATTCTATGTTGTGAGGACTGTAAAGGAATCTGCAATGTATGTGGTCAAAACCTAAATGAGGGAACTTGTGACTGTGAAGACACGAGTCTTGACCCTAGAATGTCAGTTATCCGCGATGTGTTTAAGAATTTTAAGGAGGTGTAACCT
>JAPFCT010000309.1 GCA_026169575.1 Faecalimonas sp. | reverse complement strand
TTGCGTTACTTGTCAGGTGCTTTCCATCCATCCGCTTGTTATGAAGTACGGACTGGATTTTCCGGCTGGTATCTCGTACATACCATTCATTCATAATGTTAAGGAACGGGGCAAATTCGTTACTGTCATCGTTTAAAGAACTGTCTACATTGTTGGAAATGGCGATAAAGCGCACATTTTTCTTTCGAAACAATACTTCCGTATAAAAGCCTACCTCAAGGTAATTACGTCCGATACGACTCATGTCTTTTACGATAACGCATCCAACAATACCATCTTCAATGTCTGCAAGCATACGTTTCCAGTCCGGTCTGTCAAAATTGGTTCCCGACCATCCGTCATCCGTATAATGACGCAGATTAATAAAACCCTGCTCGGTTGCAAATTTCTCCAGCATTTTCTTCTGGTTTACGATACTGTTGCTGTCACCACTTAACTCATCGTCACGGGATAATCTTTCATAGAGCGCAGTGATTTTATTATGTTCCGGTTGTTTTGTTTTCATAAGATTCTCCTTTCAAAACAAACAACCAGCTTATCTGTGGTTCTATTGTACCACGAATAAGCTGGTTTGTGTAAAAATATTTATTGTCTCACTAATAGGAGAAATCCGAAAGAAAATCGGAACTGTTTTTGTAATTATTATACAATTTTAATTCCCCCGAATTCTGGGGGAATTAGGATAAATCTGATATAAGGATGGAACCACTTAATAAATTTGAGTAGTGCAAAAAGGAATATAAACATTCAAATCACAGTGTTTTTCGTAACTTTATTTGGTTTTGTTTATTTTGGCTTCAACCAATTCCTTGTGGTAAAAATAATTTATGTGGTTTATGGCACTTTGGACACAATATTTTTCTATGTCATTGGAAAGCTTTACCCAGTAATCCTTATTTCCCTTGATATAGATATTTTTGTAAATATCGTAGTAGTTAGGGTAGTTACTTGAAATATAATCTAAAATTGTACTTTTATAAGCACCTCTAAGATTAAGGTTTTCGAACCAATATTCGTCAATATAGTCTTTACTCCGTTCGATAATTGCCTGCCAATCCGTCAGTTCAGGAAAAATAGGAGACATAAATAAAACTACACATATACCATTCTTGTGAAGTGTTTCCAATGTTTGTAATCGCTCAGCAATGCTGCTGGCGTTATCCATGTCCATTCTAAATTGTTCATCTAAAGTATTAATCGACATAGATATTTTTAAATTCTTACATTGTTTCAATAAGTCAATATCCCGCAGTATTAAGTTTGACTTGGTTGAAATACTTAATTCACAGTCTATGGCTGTAAGTTGTTCTAAGATTTTTCTTGTTATTCCATATTCTTTTTCATAAGGATTATAACAATCTGTTACAGAAGAAAGAAAGACACTCTTACCGGTTAATTGCTTCGGGTTAAGAGGCTTGTCGCATTTCTTTATATCAATAAATGTTCCCCACGGCTCATCATGTCCAGTAAAACGTTTCATAAAACATGCATAACAATATTTACATCCATGAGGGCATCCGACGTAGGGATTTATAACATAGTCACTAGCAGGAAGATTTGACTTTGTTACATAGCTTTTTGTTTCTATAGTGGAGATTTTCATCTGATTATCCTTTCTAACATCAGTACTGTTGCATAACAAGCTATTTCTGAGCTTTTGACAAATCTTTTATTACCTTATCAAAATCAGATTCAATCGGTTGTGTCTTGTTGAAAATATCATATTCCTGATATGCTTTTTCAACTGCCTGCTTGTGGGAAATACGTCCATTATCTTTCAAAATGTCATATCGGCGGAACTCAAGGAACTCATTGACACTTTTTGAAAATTCTTCCATTGTGAAAACATTCTCACGTTCAATTAAATCCTCTATATAATCAAAATAACCTGTAACCGCACGCTCCAATTGACGAATCTGTTTTTCGTCCAAATAGTTTTTGGCAATCGGTGTATCTGATTTGAGAATACGACCATCGGGAGCGTTTTTCCATGTAGTCAGCCCCATATTTTCCTTTGTGTGGTCAGCCTGATTATAAATGATTTCAGCCGCAGTCTTACCGGTAATGGCATAATGAAATTTATTCTGTATGGTAGCATAAAAACGATAGGTAATATCAGAATTTTTATCATAATCAATGCTGCACTCTGCAAAAATATCCGTTATCTGTTGCCAGATTCTGCGTTCGCTGGCACGGATGGAGCGAACTCTTTCCAGCAATTCACGGAAGTAATCTTTGCCAAATGCTGTCTTTCCCTGCTTCAGACGTTCGTCATCCATTGCAAAACCTTTAATCATATATTCTTTTAAAATATTTGTTGCCCAGATACGAAACTGTGTAGCCTGAATGGAATTTACCCTGTATCCTACAGAAATAATGGCATCTAGATTGTAATAATTGGTAGGAGAATATTGTGTATTATCCGCAGTTTTGCCATGCGGATTGGGTGTTGCAATTTTTGCAACAACCAAAGATTCATCCAATTCACCAGTTTCAAAAATTTTTGATAAGTGGCGGCTGATGCCGGATTTGTCAATACCGAATAATTCAGCCATGGCTTTTTGTGTCAGCCATATTGTTTCGTCTTTTATTAAGGCACTGACGGTCACATTATCATCTTCGGTCCTATACAGTACCATTTCCATCTGTTTTGTAATATCTGTATTCATATAAAGCCTTCTTTCTTATAGCAGGTAAATTAGTTATTGGTGTCCTTATCCTTCGCCCGACTCTTATACACATTATACTGGTTCTTACATTTTGCACTACAGAATACACTGTTTGGTCTTCCTGCTACAAATGCATTGCCGCAATGCTTACATACCTTCAGTGTGGACTTTTCATCTGTAATCATAAAGGAAAACATCATCTGCACACCCAGCAGCAGGGAGTGGAAGTCCCACACGATCGTCGGGCGGTCAAGCAGTTCTATGTGGTAGGTTGGTGCAATTCCACCAAATGCCGCCATGCCCTGACGGTAGAGCTGCTTCTGCATATCATCCAGTATATCGAAGTCCTGATAGTACAGAAAGCTTGACATAAAGGTAAATGCCCAATCCTTGAATAAGATTACAAGCCAGTCATACCTTTCTGCATATTCCTTCTGGAAGCTCATAAGGACTGCCTGTGGCTTGTTTTTCATGGTCATAATCAGAGCAATCATTTCTATGTTGTCAGTACTCCATGAGGATTCCATTCCTCTTTTTCGGAAATCTATCTTATCAAAAGGAAAGAAGCAGGAGAGATAGTTTTCCGTGGTCATGCTTTCCTCTTTGATGAAATGGTTCTTTGGAAGATAGACAGCTTCATATGTGATAAATTCCGGTGTGGTAGGAAGTGCCGTCATAAATCCGAGCAGACCGTAACAGGTAACAAAATCCATAATGGCATCCTGCAGCTGTTCTTTTGTATTCTTTTTATCCATACACATAAGCCCCAAATTTACCGCCTTTAGTACCAACTGTTCCGAATCCTTTAGTGGATCATAAAGGGATGGTTGGGCATCTGGTGAAGGTGTGATATAGAGAGTACCTGCCTTGTCTTCTTTCCATTTATATTTGTCATATCGTACCCAGTTGGAGCTGGTGTTCTTAAAAAGGTTAATTATAAAAACCTCCAATCTGTTCTTTCTATTATGTAATCTGAATTATCAAAAAATATATTACTATCATACCAAGCAGATTCGGTATGGTCAAATGGTATTTGAAATAGTATGAAAAAAAAGATAAGTACAGCTTTACAAATGGCATATATTGAACTGCTACAGTTTCTTTTTATCTGTAATCAGTGATTTATAGTTGGCATAAAATATCAATTCTTCCTTTGTCAGAGATATTTGGTTATCAATCCTTTGTTGTAATACTTGGATAAAGTATTTTCGAAGCTTTCTTAACATGGTGTCACGTATTTTACGGATGTTTCTGTCCGTCTGTTTTCTGAAAGCTGCAATCATCTGACAGGAATATCCACGGACGGCAAGCTGATACAAAAGCTCTTTCTGAACATCTTTCAATGCAAAAATCGCTCTGGAAATATCCTCATCTGTCACAAGCTCATGCATTTCAAAAGGGCAGTTAAAAACAGCATCCAGAAAATCACCTTTTTGAATCTGCTTTTGGTAAACATGCTGAATGGGAGCAGGAATGACGATCTCATCCGGTGACATTTCCCATTCAAGAGGAACATCCGATCTTCCTATTTCATGGTAGCGTTCCTTACGTTCCCGATTGGCATCCAGCCTGTTCCACCAGGTGATAACATTCTGAAAATCTTCTTCCGTTCTTGCGGCATCCTCCAGACGGGAAAGTGCTTCCCGTTCCAGTTCCCGTTTTAGCTTTTTCCTTGTTGATGTTTCCGGTATCTCCGGTGCAGCCGATTTAGTTTCTTTTTCAAGTTCTATTTCAAGGAGAGCGGTTTGTTCCTGTTCAAGGGCTTCCGCTAATTCGTTTTCCATTATATCTTCTTCAAAAAAATCAGATGTATCTTTCTTCAACAGGAACCCACCACCCTTTCAAAAATTATTTTTCAAACTTTTCAAAAAACAGTTCCGTTTTCTGTCTGTATTTCTCCTATTGGTGAGGAAGTAATCTTATTTGCTAAAAATAGATTACTAAAATCAACAGAAAGGAGCTGGATTTTATGAAGATTTGTGTTATCCACTGCCGCAATCCTACAGGTCTTAAATTGAATTATACCAAACAAATGTTCTTGCATCAAGTGGGAGGTGAATTTTTATGGAGCAGGCAGTAAAAACAGAACAGGGGATGTCTTCTTTTACCAAAAAGAT
>JAPFCT010000177.1 GCA_026169575.1 Faecalimonas sp. | reverse complement strand
CTTTTCCTGAATACATGTTATGTTGTATATTTATAAACTTAACACGGAACGAAAAAGAGGAAAACAAGGATGTTTTTCTGTCCGTAACAATTCAAGGAGGAAATCATAAATGAGAATTCAACACAACATTACTGCATTAAATGCACACAGAAATTTGACAACAAATAACTCTGCTGTCACAAAGAACTTAGAGAAGTTATCTTCTGGTTACAGAATCAACCGCGCTGGTGACGACGCTGCCGGACTTGCTATCTCTGAAAAGATGAGGGCTCAGATTACCGGACTTCAGACAGCTCAGAAAAACGCAGAAGACGGTGTTTCTTTAGTACAGACAGCAGAAGGTGCTTTAACAGAAGTTCACTCTATGTTAAACCGTATGGTAGAACTTGCCACACAGTCTGCAAATGGTACATATTCTGAAGCAAACAGAAAAGAAATGCAAAAAGAAATTGATGCATTAAGAGATGAAATTGACAGAATTGGTAATACTGCTAACTTTAATGGTACAAAATTATTTGGTGGCGGAGCAGGTACAAAGGTTTTAGACGCAACTGGTACTATCAACGGTGCTCAACTTGCAGGAACTCCTAAACCTGCAACAACGACTGTTACAGAAGCTGCTTGGACTGATGCACAAACAGGAAAAGCGGATGGATCATTTAGCTTTAAAGTTATTGATGAGGCTGGAACAGAGCATACATTTGATGTTGCTGTAGATACTACTACAAATAAAACTGCTGATCAGGTTGCTGCTGCATTAAATGCAAACGATGATTTAAAAGTTTATGGAATCACAGTAAAAAATAATGGTGGAAAACTTACATTTACAAGCGATACAGCAGGAAGTTCTGCTGCTTATGTAAAAGATGTTACATATAATGGAACAGGTCAGGATGGAACACTTGCTGGTGCAAAGGCAACATTAGGAAACGATGCTGGTAATGCCTATGATCTTTCTGCAATGAAAGATGGTGATTCTCTTGACATTGGTGGAAAGACCTATTTATACAAGCAGAATGCAACTGGCGATAATGGTAATTTCTCTGATGTTGCAACTTTGACGAAATTACTGGCAAAAGATGGAATTGATGTAGTTGATCTAGACGCTAATGGAAAAAATGTAATGTTCAAGCTAGCAGATGCTGGTAATGCTAATGCTACAACAATTAAACTTCATGTTGGGGAGGCTTCTGATGAGGCAAATACAATTGAAGTAAAAATCAAAGCTATGAACTCAGGAGCGCTTGGAATCGATAAACTGGATATTTCCACAGCTGATGGTGCAAAAGCTGCGATCGATACAATCAATTCTGCAATCGACACTGTATCCAGCATCCGTTCTGACCTCGGGGCTTTACAGAACCGTCTCGAACACACCATCAACAACTTAGGTGTTCAGAACGAAAACATCACAGCTGCTGAGAGCCGTATCCGTGACGTAGACATGGCAAAAGAGATGATGGCTTATACAAAGAATAATATTCTTGTTCAGTCTTCCCAGGCTATGCTCGCTCAGGCTAACCAGGTTCCGCAGGGAGTTCTTCAGTTATTACAGTAATTGAAAAATCATAAAAATAAAATTTATGCTGTCCGTTGTATTGCGGACAGCATTTTTTAATCATTGTAATTGAAATTTTCTATACCTTTACATATCTTTGTTTAGAACTTTTCGGTTTATCCGGCAGAGTAAGTTTTAATATCCCCTCTTCCACCAAAGGCTGGATGATCTGCGACATTGTATAAGTTCTTGACTTTCCGGTGAAAGAAATCAATTCCGCGCGGCTTCTTGGCACTTTGCAAAATTCGACAAGCATATCGGATAAATCTTCATTTTCAGAATAGTATCCATTTTTCATAATGACTTTAAACTCACCATGAACTGCTGAAAAAACCGGGATTGGAAGACCTGCATTCAAAAATTCCGTTCGCATTGTAGGAATACCGGAGTATCTGTTTTCAGTCACTTTTAAAAGTTCCAGCATATTTGCCAGCGCAGCATTTCTCGTTTCGGGTCTGACCTTTCCAAGTGCATCAATCGATATCTTGCCGTAAAGTCCTCCACTGTTAATGATTTCCATACGATCACGGTACATTTCTATCCGGATCGGTACATTTTCTGTATGAATACTGTAATCACGGTGGACTAATGCATTTAAAATCGCTTCCCGGACTGCCTTTACCGGATATTCCGGCTTATCCCTCCGGCGCCCTTCTTCATCGATAATTGTCTTTGTGCGGCTGTTTAGCCGGACAAATTCAACTGCTTCTTCCAGCATATCCGGGATTGCTCCCGTGATTCTCTTATTGTCAATAAACCGCTCCCCGTCAACTCCTGCCACACCTTGTGTCGTTCCAGGCAGCACTACTGCTGTGATGCACAGCTGGGGAAAATATGCCTGCGGATATTTGGAAAATGTCATAAGTCCTGCAAGCGTCGGAACATTGTCTGTCTGTACTCCCATCAGTTCCAAAATTTCCTGATCCGATACATTTTCAGAAAGATTTCTCCGCTCTTGTTTGACAGCCATAAGGTATCTTTCCAGACGTTGCTCGTCAAACAACTTTATCTTTGCATAATCTACCGTTCTGATATCATCGCGGATCCGCTTGCGAAAGGCTTCGTAACTATATATTTCATACTCGCTCATCGGCTCATCCGATTCTCCGACACGTACATAGGAGCCTTTGATTCTTCCTACCCCTTTGTAGAAAACGGGTCTTTCGGAAATATCTACCCCCGGAATTTCAGCAGATACTATCGTTTTCCCTTCCATTTCACAAATAGTAAACAGCGCCCTCACCGCTGGCTCCATCTGTTTGCACTGCTCCATCACTTTCTTTTGCAGATCCTGCGCATCGTAAACACCACAGACTGCATAGTCATCCTTTTCATCCACCCCAAAAATGAGTATTCCGCCTTCATCCTGATTCGAAAAAGACGATAAAGTGTCAAAAAGTCTTGTCGGGCATCCTCTTTCCGCTGCTTTTAATTCGATGGTCTGTGATTCCGATTTTAATTTCCTGATATCTGATATGAGTTTTCTCAAAGCTTCTGTTTGCATCATACTCCTCCTCTCAACTCTTTTTTCAACAAATGCCTTTTATTTATTATATAATATGATAAGTGTTTGTCAAGTTTTGATAAGTATTTTTCATTTTTGATAACACATTTTCAAATTTTGATAACTTCATGTATGAATTCATAACTTTGTATTTAAATTTCTGATTCCATATCTTCCATTAAATGGCACTTTACTGGAGTACAGCCGGCTGTCCATAAGTATACTTTTCCGGTTCTTTTCCTGAATACATGTTATGTTGTATATTTATAAACTTAACACGGAACGAAAAAGAGAAACAAGGATGTTTTTCTGTCCGTAACAATTCAAGGAGGAAATCGTAAATGAGAATTCAACACAACATCACCGCATTAAATGCACACAGAAATTTGACATCAAATAACTCTGCTGTCACAAAGAACTTAGAGAAATTATCTTCTGGTTACAGAATCAACCGCGCCGGTGATGACGCTGCCGGACTTGCTATCTCTGAAAAAATGAGATCACAAATTACCGGACTTCAGACAGCACAGAAAAACGCAGAAGATGGTGTTTCTTTAGTGCAGACAGCTGAGGGCGCTTTGACAGAAGTCCACTCTATGTTAAACCGTATGGTAGAACTTGCTACACAGTCTGCCAATGGTACTTATTCCGAAGCAAACAGACAGGAAATGCAGAAAGAAATCTCCGCATTAAGAGATGAGATTGACCGTATCAGTGATACAGCAAACTTCAATGGTACAAAGTTGTTCGGAGGCGCAGATCCAAAAGCCCAGATGTTCACAGCAACCGGTACGATTGCCGGTGTTAACCTGGCAGGAACAGCACAGACCGGAACACAGACTGTAACAGAGGTTGACTGGACAGCAGGTACGCAGAATGGATCTAAGGATGCCAGCTTCACTTTCACTGTAACAGATGAAGAAGGCAGCACCCATGATTTCACAGTGAATGTTGATTTAAGCGCCGGACATGCTGCTACTGATGTTGTTGCACAATTAAACAAAGACGATACTTTAAAAACTTATGGTATCACAGTAGCTGAAAAAGGCGGAAAGATCACTTTCACAAGCGAAGATAACGGTGAAAATACCGCACATGTAAGCGCTGTATCTTTCAACAAAGGAACTGAAAATAAGGCAGATCAGGCTATTGGAAATGTAAAAGTCACTAAAGGTAAATACGAAGGTCAGGCTTATGATCTCTCTGGCGCAAAAGACGGGGATAAAGTTACAATTAATGGCAAAGAATATACTGACTTTAAAAATTTCGATGAACTGAAAACACTTCTTGAGGCAGACGGAATCGAAGTTATCGATCAGGGTGGCAACCAGCAGTCCGTAATGCTCAGAGAAAATCTGAAAGAGAAGTCTATAAATGTCAGTCTGCATGTTGGAGAATCCTCTGATGATGCCAACACGATCGAAGTGAAGATCAAAGCAATGAGTGCAAAATCTCTCAATCTGGATGATATTGACATCACAAATGCGAAAGGTGCGAAAGCTGCAATCGATACAATCAACTCTGCAATCGACACTGTATCCAGCATCCGTTCTGACCTCGGTGCTTTACAGAACCGTCTCGAACACACTATTAATAACTTAGGTGTTCAGAACGAAAATATCACAGCTGCTGAGAGCCGTATCCGTGACGTAGACATGGCAAAAGAGATGATGGCTTATACAAAGAATAATATTCTTGTTCAGTCTTCCCAGGCTATGCTCGCTCAGGCTAATCAGGTTCCGCAGGGAGTTCTTCAGTTATTACAGTAATTGAAAATACTGTCATTTATGCTGTCTGGCAAAGTTCAGACAGCATTTTTCTTATTTATAAAATCTCCTTCACTGCGCATCACTGATTTTCTTTCTGTTGCTCCAGGCTGTCCCTCTACGACAAAGCAGTTGTTGTTTTTGGCATTTTTGTACGTTTTATATCCATTTATCAAAAGCTCTTTTGTACATTTTCTCTTTTTACATTGACCTTTTCCGTGATTCCTTTTATAATTAAGGCATATAGAACCATTTTATTCCTAAAATAGTTCTACAAATTGTAAGAATTGCAATGACTTTATACTATTTTTCATTATAAGGAGGCAATACTATGGAACAACTGCAGAATCTTCGCCATGGCATTCTTTACACACTGGATACTTCCTACTTTTCGGAAGTACAATACACAAAACAATCGTCCAATACGGTTATTTTTATTCTCCCGGAAGAATTAACCCGGAATCTTCCCGACCAGCTTTTTTTAATTCCTGACGGGAAAGCTTATACATTTGCACCATGTCGTTTTGTTCTGTCTGAAAATCTTACCTTATATCGCACAGACGCCAGTGGAAAACCTTACTATCTGGTACGCGGAACAACTACCGATACGGCAGAAGCCAGGGATGAACTGCGTATTCAGGTTTCGATCGATATTGATATTGACTGTCCAAACTTTTACGCAAAAGTTCCGGTAACAATCAAAGATTTAAGTGCAAGCGGACTTTTGTTTGTTTCTGACCAGAAATTTGAACCTGGTATGAACTTCTCCTTTGAGTTTCCTGATACAGCCGAGCACCCTGAGGTTACTGCCCGTATTGTCAAGAAGCGGCCGGTTCGCGTTGACGGTCTTACCGGATACGGCTGCCAGTTTCTACACCTCTCTCCAAAACTGGAGGCTGAAATCCGAAAATTTGTGTTCCGTCAGGACGTTCTTTATAAAAAGAAATTTTAAAAAAAAAGACCATCGCTGTCAGAATCACTCTCTTCCCTGTGTTTCTGACAGCGATGGTCTTTTTCCTACACCCGCACTTTTACAACAATCTTCTTCACTTTGCACGCTCCGTTTTCTGTCATCCGTCTCGGCGCATGTCCATCTTCCGGCGGCACGATCGCGAAGTCTCCCGCCCGCAGTATGATTTTCCCGCTCTGTTCTGGCTCTTCGTAAAAGATAAGATCGCGCGCTTCATCATATGTTGTGGAAGTGCTCAGATGTTCCACCGGTTCATATCCGAAAGCTTCTTCCCCTTCTGCCACATACTGAATGTCAAAATACTTCTTATGGGATTCAAACGGACATTCTTCCGCCAGCATTGTCGTGTAACTCTGCACATCCGCGAAGATCTCATCCCCATCGATCGGGACTTTCCCAACCGGAAGGGACAGAAGATCTATCTCTCGCAAAAATTGGAATACTTTCTTAAATTTTTCTCCGGGATCCCCGTATTTTTCTGCATATTGAATCTTTGTTGTAACCATCCTATTCCTCCTCTTCACTCCAGAGCCTGCACACTTCGTCATAAAGCCCCCATGCCGCATTTTTATCATAAGCATATACAAGAAGCACATTGAGCATATACGGAGATACCTCCATTCCGGTCAGCTGTGCCGCAAATGCCATCGCCGCGATCTCTGACAGGCAGACGATCGATGAGCGGTTGGAAAATGGACGCCTCCACAATTCTACTTTCTCTGTCCGTGTATAAATTTCTCCTGCGTGACGTTCTTCGACTGCATGGAAAAGCTCATGTGCAAGCAGTACCGAACGCAGTGTCTCTTCTGCAAGCAGAGGGCAGCCAGATTCTCGGTAGATTTTCTGTGCCTTTGTAACACAGTCGGTAAATATGGTGATCTCATCCGGCTGTACAAACTGGGCAAACAGCACGATCCCGCCTCCTGCCGGCGTTTTCTTCTGCAGCACTTTCATTCCCATACGCTCTGCCAGAAGTCCGGGATCTGCTGTCTGATACGCTTCTGACACTCTTTCTGCCCACGCTCTTCCACATGCATTGGCTTTTTTGATATACTCGTATTTCTGTTCTTTTGTAAATTTTCCTTCCAGCGGTTCCCGTTCAAACGCATACATTCCCCAGACACGTTCCGGGACCTTCGCCAGTTCCTCCGCCATCTTTCCCGGGTCTTTCTGCAGACCATCCGGCACAGCAGGCACGGAAGGGGAAGCGCCTTTCCCTGAAAAGGCATCCAAAAGCCGAGTCCACTTTTCTTTTTTTCCGTTTCTTTCCATATAAAAGCACTTCCTCTCTTTCCGCGCACATCTTTTTACTGCCGGATGGGACAGATTACAGACTGTTTTTTGCTCCCACAATGATCACATCGTCCGCCGGGTTGATCATCTGCATCTCTACTTCCATCAGCATCATGATCTTATCAAGATCCACAGATCCTGCAAAGTCCATGACTCTTGCGCCGGCGCAGATATAATAATCCGGTCTTAAAATTGCATCCTGCTGGTAGATTGCCAGTTCTTCCCAGAGCTGGGAAACAATATTGCGGTAACTTCCCGCCTTGCAGAGAACTGCTTTCGCATCATTTCTCTGTACTTTGATAAATCCTTTTTTATCGAGGATACGAACCGGATGTTTTCCTTTTCGTTCCATTCCAAATACATAGAAGTTCTTTGTCGCACATTCTTCCGAAACTTCTGACTTTGTCGCTTTTAAATCTTCCGCCGCAAGTTCACATGCTTCCTCCGGGGTACATTCTTTCAGAAGATCCGTTGTCTTTACTTCAGTAGAGCCAAGTGCGATCGCAGTCAGCTTGGAGGTCTGTGGGTCGATCTCGATATGGACGTCCACACTTTCTGCCGCCGCACCGCTCTCCACCGCCTTGTCGATTGCTTCTGCCTTGATCGAACGGATATCTTCCGGCGTCGGATTCGGAACAACACGTTCCACAACGTCACGCACCATTGCAAGCGCAACACCGATGGAAGAGATTACTTCCGCGTTTTCCGGGATTGAATAGCGCAGTCCCATTTTGTCAGAACAGAACCCGATCAGAGAAGCCGCACCTCCGCCGACTCCCACAAGACTGATCTGGTCTTTTTCGAGGCGGTATTTTTCCGCCAGTTCCATAATGATCGGCTCGATTTTCTCATAAGCTCTCGTAAGAATCTGTGTGGCAACTTCCTCGACAGTCTTGCCCATATAGTCTGCCAGCGGCTGCATCGCTTTCCTTGCCGCGCTGGCATTTCCATATGCGAAATATTCCGGCTTGATCAGGCCGAGGACATTTGCCGCACAAGTATTTGTGATCGTGATCCGTTTTCCGTTCTTCAACTCGATTGCCACATAATCATCCGGATCCCCTTCCTTCGGGCTGAAGAAGACAACTTTCGGATCTACGATTTCTTCTTCCGGAGTAAATACGGCATAATCCATTCCTGCAATATGCGCCGAACGTGGCCCAACGTCTTTGACACCACTCTTGTCCGCACGCACCATACTTCCGCCTGCCACACCGAGCACGCGCACATCCAGACTGCTGATGTAAGTTCTGTGCCCTCCTACAACAGAGTAATCGATGGCCGGACGTCCGTCTTTGATGACACCGATGTTTGTTGTCGTACCACCCACTTCAAAATACACCCCGTTAGAGGCGCGCAGATACATCAGACTTCCCATGACAGAAGCTGCCGGTCCGGAAAGCATTGTCAGTACCGGACGTTTCTTCATCTCGCTGATCTCCATAACACCGCCGTCCCCTCTCATGATCATCAGAGGTACTTCCACTCCTGCGCTTCTGACACTCTGTTCTGTGGAATTGGCAGTGTTCAGCATTTTCGGCAGGATAGAAGCATTGATCGCAGCTGTCCGCGTGCGGCGGGTAAGTCCGTAAAGCTTTGTGATCTCACTTGCCGCTGTCGCTTCGAGTCCCATATTTTTCGCGATCGCACAGATCCCGGTCTCATTTTCCATATCATCTACACCGTAAGATTCACTGGCAACAATTACCTGCGCCCCTTCTCCTACGAGAGATTTGATCGTGTCTGTCACAAGCTGGTCGGAAAGCTTCTCGTCACAGATAAAACGGTTGTGCAGACGGATAAATCTTCCGGAGCCAAGATTGATATCTTTCATATTTGTCTGCGCCTTTGCAAGCCATCCGCCTACCCCTTTCGGTCCGACTCCGACTACGCCTACATGCGCGACATCACCTTCGATCAGCGCATTGGTCGCCTGCGTCGTGGAATGTGCAACGAAAATGACATCCTTCGGATCGATCTGATTTTCTTTCAGGCAGTTCTGGAATGCCTGCACAACACCGGCTGCCACACCCGCCTTATCATCGTGCGATGTTTTCACGGAAGATTTTCCGATGATCTGATGTGTTGCATTGTCGATTGCAACCGCCTTTGTGTGGGTTCCGCCGACATCGATTCCCATGCGTACTTTTCTATTACTCATTTTCACCCTCTCCTTAACCAAACATGATATATGTAACTGCCTGCATCACTGCACAGATGATCCATGCAACCGGCAATGTCTTCTTCAGATGTTCTCTTGTAGAAACTTTTGCATAACTTACACCCCATGCGATCCAGCTCTGTGTCATACAGATCGATACATTCATCGTGATCGAAGGAATGACCATCAGCGCATACAGATACGGAGTGGAGAATCCGATTCCTTTTAAAATTCCGAGTGTTGCTGCCCCACATCCAAATAATGTAAACGGTCCGCGGAACAGTCCAAGCGGCGCCAGCAATGCAAATGCGATACTGATGACCAGTGTGTTGTTCGGGATGACATTTCCGAGCAGTGCGTTAAAATACGGAACACAAAGTTCTGCCGCTTTGTTAAACATTGGGATCATCAGAAGGAAACCTACAAGCGGTGCAGTGTCTACCACACCGTCATAAAAATCTTTGTTCAGCACACGGCATGCACCGCGGAATGATTTTAACCTTCCACAGATGATCAGCGCGTAGAAACTTCCTATAATAAATCCAAGAATGATCGGCACGTTGAAAATAACAAGCAGAAGTACCGGAAGAACCGGAGCGATCAGAGCCGGTGTCGGCACATATCCCGGACGGGCTTTTCTCGCCGCCGAAGCGCTCCATGCATGTACTGTCTTTTTCTTTCTCAGTGTAAATGCACACATTGCGATGACCATGACAAGCTGTACTGCAAGACCGATCACTGCCCAGCGAAGTCTGGCAGGATCGTCGTATGTGATCAGTTGTTTTCCGTCCTCTCCGAGGAAGAATGCAAGGAACTGTCCGGAAAGTACCGGATTTAAGTACATTCCCGCGCCGACACTCATCATAAATGAACCGATAGAAAGTGTCTTCGGAATTCCGAGACTCATCAGGATTGGAAGAATGATCACACCGATCGCAACAACCGCGCCTGCCCAAATAATGTAGAGAAGATCGCTGTCGTCACTGTGGATAAAAGTACGCAGATGATGACCGGCTTATCCCCGCCAAGCTCTACTGCCTTCCGGATCAGCGCGTCTGCGATTCCAGTTTCTAACAACACGCGACCAAACCACGCACCAAACACAACATTTACAAGAACATTTCCCCATCCCTCCGGACCGGACTGGAATACTTTTGTGATCGCATCCACAAAAGAAATATCCGTGATGCCTGGATAGGCCGCGATAAATTCAGGATTTGTTGCAAATGTATTTCCAATGAGCGGGAGAACTGTCCAGATCACTCCCATGATCAGCATACCCATCATCAGGTTTCCGCCGCGGACCGCATAGACTGCCAGTCCGACAAACGAGATGAGCAGCAAAATACCAATGATATATTCCATAACGTTTCCTCCTCTTTCCTCACACTTACATATTCAGAACAGATTCCCACACTTCCTCAATGACCGGGATTCCATTTACTTTGTTGTCGCGAATGCTGTTCAATTCCAGTTCACCCGGATAGAACACTTCTCCGCCTTCTGTAACTGGCTCAGAAGATTTGATATCTGCAAGAATCTCATCCACAATCTTATCTGTCTCTTCTGCTGTCTGGAATTTTGTCGGGTCTACTGCGATCATGATCTGTGTCAGTCCGACTTCATCTCCGAATGTTCCGATCTTCTGCACAGAATTTCCGTTTGTCAGCACTGTCGCGATTAAGTCTAACATGATGGAAAGTCCGCTTCCTTTCCAGTATCCCATCGGAAGCACGCGCCATGTCTTCTCAATCTCTGCCGGATCTGTTGTGAGTTCTCCTTTTGTGTCATATCCACCCGGAACCGGAAGCTGTACACCACGCAGACGACAGTCTTCAATCTTTCCGTAAGAGAACTGTGACACTGCACAGTCCACCATTGCATGTTCGCCGTTGGAACGAGGAACTGCCATGATCAGCGGGTTATTTCCGATCTTTCTGTCTGCTCCGCCCCATGCAGGCATATTCGGCATTGTGTTAGACCAGCAGATTCCGATGCATCCGTTCTCCGCTGCCAGCCATCCATACGTGCCGCCTCTCATCCAGTGGTTGTTATTTCCAAGAGCAACACATCCGATTCCATATTCTTTTGCAAGTTCACATGCACGGTCCATCGCACGCTTCGCATTCAGCGGACCAAATCCGCGATGTCCATCCCATCTCTCGATCGCGCCCATGCTCATCTCACAGGTTGCGCGTGCATCCGGATCGATTTCTCCTTTTTCCAGATAACTTACGACACGCGGAAAACGGTTCAGTCCGTGAGAAAATACTCCTGCCAGGCTGTTCTGCGCAAAAATCACTGCCGCACTTTCTGCGTCCTCTTTCTGAAATCCCTTTTTTTCTAATACACGTGCAAATTCCTGCACCATCACATCATATTGAACTCTCATTCTATGATCTCCCTTCTAGATTCTGAAATGTTTCCTTCTACAAGTGTCAATTTCAAAACAAGCTGAAATATTATTGAAACTTTATAAAAGCGCTTTCCTTAATTTTCATTATAAATATCTGTCTCATTTTGTCAATATCCGATTGTAAAATCCTCATTTTTCGTCATTTTATCTATTTTTTGTATTTATTTTAGTGCAAAATAACGATTTATTTTTAACAATAAATCCACTTCATTTGTTTTGAATACATTCTATAAGAAAGGGCTTTCATATTATCCATGGATCAAACTAACTTATATTCTGCTAAGAAAATAAAATAAGAACTATCAGTGTAGGGGATACATTTTGTGCTATCACACGAAGAAACTCATAAAAATCATATATGGAAAGATATTTGAAAGGAAAGAATTTACACAATTTGTGTATTCATGGTACACTTTTATAAATGATAATTGTCACTGAAACATTCCATTGTTTACAACCCATCATTTAACAAACAGAAAGGAGATTACTATATGAAACTTGTATTTTTAGATGCGAAGACAATCGGCGATGATCTTGACCTCTCCCCATTTAACCAGTTAGGAGAGGTTGCAAAATACCCTTTTTCCACCCCGGAGGAAGTTCCCGGGCGCGTTTTAGATGCCGATGTGATTATTGTAAATAAGATCCTGATCAACGAGGCTTCCATCGGAACTGCAAAAAACCTTAAATTAGTCTGTGTAACAGCCACCGGCACAAACAATCTTGATAAAGAATATTTAGATAAGCGGGGCATTGCATGG
>JAPFCT010000020.1 GCA_026169575.1 Faecalimonas sp. | reverse complement strand
TAGGAACTGACTTCCAAAAGTACAAAAAATACAACCGCCAGATCCATCCACGGAAGATATGGCACTTCTTTGAGCAGTTTTTCATTTTTCTGCCGATTGATCACCTTACATGCAAATTTATTTTTCAGTTCTTCGTAGTTCTGTAAAAAAGTACCATCCCACGGATGATTGCACTTCACCTCCTCGTAAAGCTTCAAAATCTTCTCCGCAATATTCTCGATGGTTTTCCCTTCCTGAAATTGCTGAAAATATTCCTCCAGGTAGATTGTCGGTGAAATGTGAATTCCTTTCTCTGACACCGTCAGTCCTCTGCGCTCTTTTCCATTATTTTTCACTGTCGTATGTACATAGACTGACACAGCCTTATTTCCTTCGAGTTTCTCCTTTACCCGTCTTTCTACTTCATCGATAAACTGTTGATAATTCATATTGTTTCCTTTCTTCTCTGTTTAAGAAAGTCCATGAAATAACACCTTTACTGGATATCGGTACGACATGTACCTGTGAAAATTGATCTGAATTGAATTGATTTGATGTAGCTAGATTATACCTTACTCTTTTTGCAGTTTCAAGTAACTTTTTATTACTTTTTTATTACCATTTTCTGCATTCTTTCTAAACATATAGGAAACAGCATATTTTATTTTTCCTTCTCTTCCGGCGGATCCCCTTCTTTTCCTCCGCGCACCAGGCACATCAAAAGTACTCCGATCGTACTCCCTGCCCACATCCCACATAAGAAATTGAACATATTATCCCCTCCTCTGTCTGTTTCTCCCGGTTGTTCTTTTTCCAGTATACCCAGAACTGTATTTTTTATACGCTACTGTTTCAAACATCCTCCCCATTCAGAGAACAGAAGATCCATAATAAAAGGGAACCGCCGCTTCCCGATCAGAATATCGCAAAAGCGGCAGTTCCCTGCTCTCAGCGGCTTTTCCACCGCAATCTCTTTTATTAAACTCTTGATAAATACTCTCCAGTACGAGTATCGATTTTTAATACATCTCCCTGCTCTACAAACAGCGGAACGTATACAGTAGCACCTGTCTCAACAACAGCAGGCTTTGTAGC
>JAPFCT010000390.1 GCA_026169575.1 Faecalimonas sp. | reverse complement strand
GTTTCTTCCTTCACATAATACTGCGCCTGCGCCTCGTACAGTTCAAAATATTTTCCTTTCTGTTCCATCATTGTCTGGTGGGTTCCCATTTCTGCAATCCTTCCTTCTTCCAGCACAACAATCCGGTCACAGAACTTGCAGCTGCTCATCCGGTGAGAAATGTAAATTGCGGTCTTGCCATTGATCAGTTCATTAAAGTTCTCGTAGATTTCCGACTCCGCCACCGGATCCAACGCAGCCGTCGGTTCATCGAGGATCACAAACGGGGCGTCCTTATAAAGCGCCCGCGCAATCGCAACCTTCTGCGCCTCCCCGCCGGACAGTGCTTCGCCATCCCCGGTTTCATGATAGAGCAACGTGTGGATCCCGTCTTTCATCTTCTTTACCCGCTCTTCCAGCCCCACCTGGCGGATAACTTTCCATACCCGCTCTTCCTCCACCTGATCTGAGCCTGCAATATTTTCATCCAGCGGAAAATGGTACAGTTTAAAATCCTGAAAGACTACCGCGAAAATCTTTATATACTCTTCGTAATCGTATTTCCCGATATCAATCCCATTTAAAGTGATCTTTCCCTCGGACGGCTCATAGAACCGAAGCAAAAGTTTGATCAGTGTCGTTTTTCCTGCCCCGTTCATCCCGACAAGCGCCATCGTTTCCCCTACTTGAAATGTTAAACTCACATCTTTTAAAATATACGTCTCTGTCCCCGGATAACAGAAAGAAACATGGTCAAACTTCAGTTCATACTGATTATCGTCTCTTTTTTCAATCGGCAGCGTACCCACATAATGCATATTCGGAAGATTGATAAATTCCTCATAGGTTTTCAGATATTCGTTTGAGTAGTCAATTTCAATACGCTCTCCCATCATCTCACGGATACTCTGCATCATCGTTATGATCGCGCCTGCATACATCAGCACTTCGCCGGCAGAAACACTTCCCGCGATCGCTTTGAGCGCGATATATACATAAGTGATACCCGCCAGTATCTGAAGTGCCAAAGCGACAGACCCGTTCCCACGCCCGGAAACCTTCGCTCTTCTCCGAAACAGCGCTGTACACTGTTTCATGACATCTCCCTGAAATTTCTCCATCAGATACCCTTTTAAATGAAACAGCCGGATATCCTGCGCAAACTGCTCCGAGATGATAATGTTATCTAAATACTCAAACAACGCGTTCGTCTTTTCATTTGCGTGCATAGTTGCCACCGTTTCCTGGCCGATCCGCTCAGATACCCGGCTTCCAAGCCACAATACGAAGAAAAATCCTACGATCATCACCGCCGTACTGAGCAAAAACTGAACAATACTTTCCTTCTCCCAGTCTGACTGCAGCAGGAGCAGGATGACAAATCCGCCTGCAAAAGCAACTTCCATGCAGCAGGTAAAATAATTGTAGATCGCCATACACTGTATGGAAATTCCTCCATGCCCCCGTTCCGACTGCCGTACTCTCCGAAACTTCTGGATCGTCTCCAGCTTCTCGATCTCCTCATACTCCATAGAAAATACCTTTTTCGCAGTGCGCTTTTTTGTCTCCTCCTCGCTTGGCTCCGCATAATGTGAAAAGATCTGCTCTGCCGCCTTTGAGATCAATGATACGATCATCACCGTCACGACAAGGATTCCTGCGTAGGCCGCTGCCTGCTGATATTTTTCTTCCAGAATGACATCCAGGATCTTTGCATACAGAAAACTGTTGATATAGACAACCGATGCGCCTGAGATCATCCCAAGCACAAGAATTACTGGCAGTACCCGGTATACTTTTGCCTGAAAAAAACAGAACTTCCACATTTCTTTTACCGACATCTGTTTTCTCTTATTCATATGCCTCTTCCTCCTGATAATATTTCCCCTGAAGTCTGAAAAGGGAAGCATATGTCCCGCCCAGTTCCATCAGTTTCTCATGTGTTCCCCGCTCAGTGATCTCCCCCTTCTCAAGCAGAAGGATCTCATCGCAGAACCGCGTAGATGCCAGCCGGTGGGAAATAAAGATCGTGCTCGTTCCTTCTAAAGTCTTCCGGTAGGTATCGTAAATGTTCTTCTCTGCAAGGGCGTCTAACGCTGCGGTCGGCTCGTCTAAAAGCAGAAGCTTCGGTCTGTGGTACAGCGCTCTGGCAAGAAGCAGTTTCTGGATCTGTCCGCCCGAGAGCATGATCCCGTCTTCCGATACATCTTTCCCTAAATACGTGTGTAGTCCCTGCGGGAGGCTTCGGATCTTCTCCGCCACTCCCGCCTTTTCCAGTGCATCCCACACCTTTTCTTCCTCCCAGTCTTCTGCGAGCGCCACATTTTCCCCGACCGTGTAGGACATCAGGAACGGATTCTGGAAAATTGCTGCGACCTGGTGCATATACGCATTCCGGTCCAGCTCTCTCGTGTCGATCCCATTGACATAGACTGCTCCGCTTGTCGGAAGATACAGCCCTGAGATCAGTTTTACGATTGTGGATTTCCCGGCTCCGTTTAATCCGACGAGTGCAAGACGCTCGCCCTGCCGGATCGTGAATGACACATCTTTTAGTACTTCTTCCTCTGCTCCTTCATAGCGGTAGGATACATGATCAAATGCAATGTCCAGACTGGAAAACTGATTTTCCGGAATCCGGTTTGCTTCTCCCTGCCCACTGTCCAGTTCCAGAAACTCTCTGAGATCTGACACCTGATTGGAACACCGCTTCATGACTACAAAATTGCTGCTGATTTCTGTAAACCATTTTGCAAATCCACTGATCAGTCCAATATAGAACACAAACATACTGGAAGAAAGCCCGTGCTGCAAAAGATAGATCAGATAAAAATAGCAGATAAAATCTCTGACTGCCGCCAGGATCACTTCGGTAAAATCCGAAAAGAAACAGGCCATGTTATAGAAGGCTCTGTACTTTCTCCTCTTTCTGATCGCAGCATCGTATTTTCCGATCAGCCAGTCTGACAGTCCGAATACGCGGATATCCTTCCCTCCCGCAATGTCATCTAAAAGGCGGTCGATGTACTCCTCCACCCGCTGGTATCCGGCAAGTTTTTCCTTTATTTTCTCATATACCTTTGTGGAAACTTTAGATGCTGCGACGGTGATCAGAGACAGACCGACAAGGAGCAGCAAGATCCGCATGTCAAGACTTCCCATGATCAGTGCATATGTGACCAGGCCCAGCACATTTGTACAGAGCATTCCGAAACGTCTCATCAGCCCTTCGACTCCGTTGAAGATGCTTCCATTTAATGCGAGCAGCGATTTCTCGATCAGCTGGCGCACTCTGCTGCTTTCAGACTGTTCCAGAGGAATCTCCAGTATTTTCTCAAAGACCAGATAAAAATGTCCTCCGAGCCGCATCTCGATATATTCTACTGAAATCATATGATAAAGGTATGTATCCACCCAGCTGATCAGCCCATATACAAGAAAGACTGTCATGACTGCCCCGACCAGCAAAAGCAGTCTGCTTCCCTCGCTCAGCATCGATATGACAAGTGCATTTGCCCCCACTGCCATTAAAAGAAGCAGCACATAGGTCACTGCCTGAATTCCGATATGGACAAGATAGACCGGTGTCTTCTTCGCCGCCGGAGCAAAGCAGAACAAAATATTGCTGACCATACCCCTTCTTTTCCCTTTTACTTTCCTCTTCTCTTCCATCGGCCACACTCCCTCTCTTTCCCATTTCTGTCTTTTTCCCCGGCAGAAGGAACTCTCCGCTCATCCGGAACAGTTCCTTCCGCCTCTTTTGATTCACCCAAAACCTTTTTGAAGGAATTTGCTTCCTTGCAGTTTAAACTTACCATATTTGTTTCTAAAATAGAAAAAACATGCACGAATTGTAAAAATCCGCGCATGAATGGTATCTGTCCTCTATAATGGCAGCATGATCTCCGTCACAAACACACCTGGTTCGTTCTTCCGGTTGATATAGCCGTCATATTTTTTTACAACATTGTTAATCCGTTTCAGACCGTGTCCGTGATCACCGCGCTTTTTGGAAATATACTCTTCATCCAGCTTTCGCACCACCTCACTGGTGGCATTTGTCACAGTAATATAGAGCTGCTGTTTCAGTGGTGCGATATACAGCCTGAGAAACTGTTCTTCCGGCTTCACTGACCTGCATGCCTCGACCGCATTGTCGATCAGGTTGCCGATCACAACGCACAGATCAATATCAGATACTGACAGCTGCTTCGGGATCACTGCCTTGTAATCACAGCGGATCCCATTTTCTAACGCCAGTGAGATCTTCGCGTTCAGGATCGCATCCACATTCAGATTCCCGGTATCAAACAGCAGACGGATGTCCGCAAGGTCTTCTTCCAGGCGGTTGATATATGCTTTCGCTTCCTCTATATTGTCTTTCGCAAGATACGCTTTAACTGACTGCATATGGTTGTGGTAATCGTGTCTCCAGCCCCGCATCGTCATATAGATACTTCGTACTTCCTCCATCTCCTGCGATAAGATTTTATTCTGATAATCGATCAGCGCTTTCTCATACTGCCGCTGCATGATCGCCCGGATCACAAATCCAATGATCACAAGTAAGAGTAACATTGCCACTGCGGTAAGTCCTATGATTTCTATCCTCATCTCTGATGCTCCCTTACAGATTTCCCCGGATGAACGCCTGATTGAGCTGCTGATACATTCCCCTGCTCACCGGCACTTCAAGATCCCCGGCTAACACACAGCTCTGTCTGCCGATCCGCCGGACCTTCGATAAATTTACCGCGGCGCTTCTGTGACATTTTACAAAAGGCGGGATCTCCCCGTCCTTTGTCTCCCCGTTTAAACGATTTAAAACTTCCGAAAAGCTTTCCTTGATCGTCAGCTGTCTGTCTTCACAGTGCACCGTCGTATAGTGTCCGTCGACCTCCACATATAAGATCTGACGCTGTTCCACCTTGATGCTCTCCCCTGCCACTTCCAGAAGCACATACGGCTCCTCTCTGTCTGCAAGTTCTGTCACAAGCGTATCCAGCATTTCATACAGCTTCGCTTCACTTAACGGCTTCATCAGGTATCTCCACGCTTCGATCTCGTACCCGTCAAATACGTGGCTTGGATCCGAAGTCAGAAAAACAATGCGGATGTTCGTGTCCGTCTTCCGGATCTGCCTTGCAAGTGTGAACCCGTCCATTCCCGCCATCGAGATGTCAAGCAGGATCAGATCATACGGCACGAGCGTTTCCTCTCCCAGTTCAAACAGAAACTGTTCTGCGCTGGAAAATATGTCTACCGAACATTCCTGCCCCCGTCCTTCTGACCAGTTCTCTATCATCTCTTCTGTCAGCACTGCCTGCGCGCGCTCATCCTCACAATATGCAATCCGCACTGTTCCTTCTCCCCTTACACTTTCTTTTGATCCAGATCTTATTTTGCTTCCTTCGCCTCTACAAATTCTGCATTGTCAGAAACCCATGTCATAACCTTGTCTAACAGAATGCTTTCCTTTAACTTGTCTTCGCCGTCCTCTCCGTTGGCTTCGATAAAGGCATCCCCGTTTTCATATCCGTAGGACTCTGCATATTCATCAAATTTCTTCTCGTATTCTTTTTCGGAAGGCTCCAGCTTCTCTTCCTTTGCGATCAGCTTGCTTGCATACTTGCTCTTTAACTGGTCTGTCACCTGCTTTTCCATCTTTTCTACAAACTGGTCTTCTGTAATATTCGTCTGCTGTAAGAATTCTTCAAACGTGATCTGATAATACATCTCTGCGATCTGTGTATACTGCTCTTTCATCGCATCCACACCTTTTTTGATCTCATCTTTGAAATCTTTCTTCAGCTCCGTATTCTTTACAACCGCTGTCCATGCACTGTTCTTATTCTGGGATTCCACTGTCTTCTTATTGGATTTCTCCAGATCCTCTTTTACCTGCTTCTTATAGTCGTCTACTTTCTTTACCTTATTATCGGAGATCTTCTGTACAAATTCATCGTTCAGTTCCGGCAGGATCACTTCTGTGATCGAATTGATCGTCACTGTAAACACTGCATCTTTTCCTGCAAGTTCCGGTGTATAATCTTCCGGGAACGTAAGCGGAAGCTCAAATGTCTCATTTAACTTATGTCCTTCCATCCCTTCTGAGAAACCTTCTACAAAGCCTTCTCCTCCGACTTCTACAGTAAGATCTCCCTGGTCAAATGTCTCTCCGTCTGCCTTTCCGACATAGGACACTTCAAGGGAATCCCCCTTCTTCGCCGCCCGGTCAGTCACTTCTTTCCGCTCAGCCTCTGCCTCCAGTGTACTTTGGATGCTGTTCTCCACATCCGCATCTGTCACTTTCGACAGTTCCATTCCCTCTACTTCAATTCCTTTATACTCACTGATCTTTACATTGTCATCTTCGATCGTCTTCTGACATCCTGCCAGTGTTACTGTCATGCACACTCCGAGAAGAAGTGCCGTTAATTTCTTTTTCATGTTCCTACCTCTTATTCTTTCATTTTCGAGCGGTCTTTTTACATTTTGACTGCTCTTTCAGTTATATCATAATTCCAGTCAGAAAGAAAGGTATTTTGTCAGATTTCATCGTTCTTTTAGAATCTGTATTTTCTTATAAAAGTGGGGACAGCAGACGTGAAAACTGCTCTTTGCCGCGGATCAGAAGACTGCGCTCTTCGTAGATCCTTTTTGTGACCAGTGTGGAGTCTTCTATATCCTTTTCGAATGCTTCCTCCAGTTTCTTTGTCGTCTCCTCACTGTAGATCACTGCGTTGACTTCAAAGTTCAGCTCAAAGCTGCGGATATCCATATTCGCCGTTCCAAAGCAGCTGACAAGTCCATCCACTGTCAGTCCCTTGACATGGAGAAATCCATTGTTATATACATAACACTTTGCACCTGCCTCGATCATATCGCCGAGATAAGAATAGGACGCCCAGTAGACAAATGGGTGATCCGGCTTGCACGGGATCATGATACGCACATCTATCCCTGATCTCGCCGCGATGCGGAGCGCCTCTAAAATACAGTCGTCCGGCACAAAATAAGGAGTCTGCAAATAAATATGATGACGTGCCTTATGGATCAGCCTCAGATAGTTATCCCGGATCTCCTCGCTGTGCGAATCTGGTCCGCTGGAAATAATCTGCACCGGATCCGTGCCATCCTTCGTATATTCTGGAATTTCAAACAGCTCATCCCGCAAAAACAGATTGTCCTTCGCCGCATAATTCCAGTCCATCACGAACCGCACTGCAAGCGAAGTCACCGCCGATCCTTCAATGCGAAGATGCGTATCTCTCCAGTACCCGAATTTCTCACTCAGCCCGATGTACTCCTTTCCGATATTAAATCCTCCGACAAATCCAACTCTTCCGTCGATCACCGCGATCTTTCTGTGATTTCTGTAATTGACACGCAGATGCAGCCTTCCTAACAGCGCCGGGAAAAATTCTGCTGTCTGGATCCCATTTGCATTTAACTCTTCCCAGTCCTTTTTCTTCATATCCCGGCATCCCATACTGTCAAACAAAACGCGTACTTCGACGCCTTCCTTCGCCTTCTGGATCAGTTCCCTGCTGATCGCCTGCCACAGTTCATCATTGCGGATAATGTAATACTGAAGATGGATATAGGTCCTGGCATTGCGGATCTCCCGGATCAGCGCCGCGAATTTCTCCCTTCCGTCTGTGTAGATCTGCACATCGTTATTTCCGGTCAGCACCGCGCTGGCAGCTTCCAGATTATAGTAGATCAGATTTTCAAACCGTTCCATCTTCGGATTTGAGAGCCGGAACTGCTTCCTGCGGATACTCTTCTCCTGCCGTCTGACCGCGTAATTTACTTCTCCCTCGATCTCTTTCATCTTAAACATCCGGCTCTTTCGGAAATCCTGCCCGATCAGAAGATAGAGGACAAATCCGAGAATCGGTATAAAATAAAGTACAAGCAGCCATGTCCATACGGTCTGCGGTTTCCTTCGCTGAAAGAAAATGATCACAAACGACAACAGAATATTGATCAGGACAAGATGATCCATCATCCAGTCTGCTCCGATACAGAGATCATTCCAAATATTTCCTGCCATTTTCCCACCTCGCTTTTGTATTTCTTAGTATTTTTCTTACTTTCTATTATACGCATTTTTCGGCAGAAAAGTAAGGTGCGTCGCTCAAATCGCTTGCACTTCCTCAGAAACAATGCTACAATACTATTTGTCTAAAAATGTATTTTACTATATACTAGGAGGTCTATCGTGAGTTTACCAGTAACTATATTACTTATCGTTTTAGCCGTACTGATCATCGGCGCGATCGTATTGTACTTCTTGGGCAAAAAAGCAGAAAAGAAACAGGCAGAACAGCAGCAGCAGTTAGATGCCATGGCACAGAACGTAACGATGCTTATTATTGATAAGAAGCATATGAAACTGAAAGAAGCCGGTTTCCCTGCCATCGTGTTGGAGAACACACCGAAGTACCTGCGCAGAACAAAAGTTCCGGTTGTCAAGGCAAAGATTGGTCCAAAAGTAATGACTCTGATGTGCGACGAAAGAATTTTCCCATTGATCCCGGTTAAGAAAGAGGTCAAGGCAGTCCTCAGCGGTATCTATATCACAGATGTCAAGGGACTTCGCGGAAAATTAGAGATGCCGGAAAAGAAAAAAGGCTTCTTCGCAAGATTCAAAAAGAACAAAGACGAGCAGAGCGATAACAAAAAGAGCAAAGAAGCTACAAAGAAAAATAAATAATCAGAGATATTTCCAGAGCAAAACAACTTTTATGGGAATCACAAGAGATTAGAAAACCTCCAAAATGATGCCGTTCATGTGCACCATTTCGGAGGTTTCTTTTATTCTTCCCTCAGATTTTCAATTACCCCTCTGTGTATTTCCCTCCAATATGGCCGATAAGAAATATACACAGTCACCAGAAGATACCCTGAAAAGATCAACGCAAGCCATCCCCATGGCGTCCTCTGTATCGTCGGAAAGATAATCTTCTCTAGCCAGCCATAGAAATCTTGCGGCGGCTGCCATCCATCTCCCCACGCAAGTCCCTCAAGCTTTCTCCAATATAACACCGACTGGATCATTACTCCACATGGAATCACCGACAAAATTGCTCCCAGCTGGAGTTTCATGGTTTCCTTCCAGTATACCCGGCATAACTTCCGTTTTGGAATTCCAAGTGCTTTCAAAATTCCTACTTTCTTTCCAATCCCGGCTGCTTTTGCCCTTGCCATCTGCCACTGAATCAGCCAGGAAAGTACAAGCAGGACAGCAAGCAGGAACACTGCCCCAAACATGCTTGCAAACAAGTCTTTTCTCAGCTGTTCTCTTCGAACCCTCTCATTTGTGATTGTACCTGCTTTTGAAAACTGTGTCTCTGCCTCTTTCATGATCACCGACATTTCCCGGTCTGTAAGATGTGCATCCCCATAATGATCCGCAAATCCTTCCACATAACTGTATGTCTTCTCTTCTTCCATTCCGTTGAGTTCCTGCACCAGATTTCCTGCTGCAATCACCGTATATTCCGAAAATGCTTCCGCCACATAAGCGTCCCGCACCTGAAATTCTGTGATGATCCCTCCGACACGCACCGATTTTTCCCTGCCTGCTCCGGTCAATGTAAGGATATCCCCCTGCCGGATCGTCGTTTCCCGGTGTTCCTGATAAAAGAGTGAAAGCGGCTCTTCCCACCGGTCTACAATATTTCCCTCCCGGTCTGTCAAAATAGATGGAAGATAGATCAAGACTTCCTCCCCTTCCCAGAAAGCCTTCTCATTCAACGTCTTCTCTTCCTGCTCTTTTGCATACTTTTGAAAAAGTTGCTCTCCCTTTTCCACACCAAGCACCTGTGTTTCGAGTGTCTTTCCTTCCTGCCCCTTCATCCTTCTGTGCAATTTTACATACTCTGTCTCTTCCATGTCTTCCCAGGCAAGGGAAATCTGATATGCTTTTTGCAGCGTATTGACTTCTTTCATTCCCTGCACAGCTTTCATGCGCTCAGGTATTTCTTCTTGAATCATATACTCTTGAGAAATTCCTCTTCCAATATAATCCGGTGTCCACTGATACCCATAGGAATCTGCCCGGTCCTTGACAACAGCAGTCACCGAGTAGATCATCCCCACACACAGAAAGGTGCTGACAACCGAGCAACCCCAAAGAAATGGGTGCATCGCATGTTCCCGGTTCCACACTTCCCTTTTTCGGAAGTTTCGCTGTTTTCTCCGAATCATATCCAGACGCTTCTGCTCACTGCCATTCTCTGCCTGCTTCCCTCTTTGCATTCTCAGGACAGCGCCTCCGATTCCGAGCCAGACAGCGACAGATACACTGAGGATTCCTATTAAAATCTGCCCCGGGTCTACAGAAAAGATAAGTTCGAAGTGAAGTTTCTCCCGAATCCACCATAGGAAAAGATAAGTTCCTGCCACGCCTGAAATACTTCCTGCCAGAAGGGAATTGCCCCAGAAGATTGCTCCTTCCCTCAGAATCATCTCCCGAAGCTGTCTTTGATCCGCTCCGATCACTCTGAGCATCCGATACCCTGCCTCCCGCTGTCTCAGTGCAGCAGAAAAGATCTGCCAGACCAACAGTGCAGACGCCGTACACAAAACTGCCAGAAGTACATTCGTATCTTCCAGAATACTCACTTTCTGTTCTTTCTCTGAAAGTTCATAGTAAGTATTTTCATTATAAATGACACCGTTCTTACAGAAAGCTTCTAAATCTGTGACCGCCCCATAATATTCTTCAGAGATATCTGTCAAAAGTATCTGTTCTTTCTGCTCCTTCGGAAGATCTTCCCCTCTTGCAAATGCGGTTGGCCACTCATACCTGCCTTCCATCCAGTACATGGAATAATCCTTGAGTATTCCACTCAGGATAAATTCTCTTGACTCACTTTTTTGTTCTTTTGAAATCGGATCCTGATAGTTCAGGTCGACAACAATCTTCTGTCCCAGTGTATAATCATACCCCATTTTCGTCAGCGCACTCATCTCTATTACGATTTCATTTTTTTCTTTTGGAAAATGCCCTTCCGTCAGTTCTAAATTTCCAATGTCCGCCGCCTGCTGATCGATCGCACCGATCGTTCCATTTCCTTCCAGATTTCCGATCGGATAGGAGGCACGCACTTCTATTTTCCCGCTTCGCGCTACCATTGGCTGCCGCGTTATTTCCTTTTCTGTCTGAACATTGTCGGTAAATACAGCTGCCTCCCACGCTCCGTAAGAGCGCTCTCTCTGGCGCAGTTCTGTTTCTGCCAGACTGCTCTGTAAAATCAGAACACTAAAAACAAGAAGAAACGAAAGTGTACAGACTGACAGCATGGCAAAACTGCTCTTCTTCCGCCGGAACAGTCCCTTTCTTGTAAGTCTTCTAAGATTTGCATTCATGTTCTTCCTCCGTATCAGATACGATCTTCCCGTCTTCCAGACAGATGATCCGGTCAGCTCTCCTTGCAATATCCATGTCATGCGTCACCATCACAACCGTCTGGCCGATCTGTCTCTGCAATTTTTGAAAGAGCGCAAGTACCTCCTCGCTGTTCTTCACATCGAGATTTCCGGTCGGCTCATCCGCAAATACAATCTCCGGCCGGTTTGCAAGTGCACGCACGATCGCCGCTCTCTGCTGTTCTCCTCCTGACAGTTCCCCTGGGAAAAAATCTTTTCGCTGCCACATATGCATCTCTTTCAAAAGAAATTCCACATATTCGATCTCTGGGTTTTTATCATCCAGATAAAATGGAATCAAAATATTCTCCCACACAGTAAATTCCGGAATCAAATAGAATTTCTGAAATACAAACCCGGTCTTTTTCCTGCGGAGCGCAGCCATCTTTTTATCTTTTAATCCAGTAAGCTCTGCCGCCCCAAGATAGACTGTTCCACTGTCCGGCATCTCCAGACCACTTAACACATTCAGCAAAGTTGTCTTTCCAGAACCACTTTTCCCGATCACCGCTGTAAAGCTTCCCTTCCCCACCGACAAGGAAATTCCATTGAGGGCGCGCACAGAGACCTTCCCCGCCTGATAGATTTTTGTAAGTTCTTTTGCTCTCAAAACTGCCATATGCCACCTCCTCATCTTTTCTCTATTATAATCCACCCACCTTACAATCTGATGACAGACTATCGTTGAAATACTGCCGGTCAAAAACCGGAAAACAGATTCGAAAGCATACCCCTTCTTCTGTATTTTCCAAAGAAATCGTTCCATGATGCCGGGCGATGATCATTTTTGCCAAATGAAGTCCGATCCCGCTTCCTCCTCTGTGTTCACTGTCTTTCGTACAGTAAAACCGCTCAAATAAATGCCTCTTCTCTTCTTCTGTGACCTGATTCCCTTTCTGCCTGATCTGGATCTGTAAAAATCCTGCCTGCTTTTCTGAGCGCACCTCCAACACGCTGCCTTCTTTTCCATGCAGAATACCATTTTTCAAAAGATTTTCAAATGCCTCCGTCATCCACCTCAGATTATATGCAAAAAATATTTCCTCCTCCCCGGAAAACCGACACTGGATCTTTCGCTCCTCTGCCAGTATCTGCACACGGTTCCATGCCTGCTTCAGGGCAGTATCCAGACACTGCTCCTGTTTCTCCATCTGTATTTTCCCTGCCTGCATCTTCCCCTCTTTTAACAGTGCAGTGATCAGTTCTGTCAATTCCTCCATTCTTCCTACACACACTTCAAGCTTCTGTCTTTTCACCGTGTCCGTTTCTTTGCGAAGCAGCGCTTCCAAATATAACTGTGTCACAGAAACCGGGGTTTTTAACTGATGCGCCATATTTTCAAGCAGCTCTCCCATTCCTTCTTTTTCCTTTCTGGCGCACGCAATCTGCCAGTCTCTGCGGTCTTCCAGCATCCCGATTTGAACTTCCAGTTCTGAAAACAAACTGTCTTCCTCCCAAATCTGTTCCCGCTTTTCTTCTGAATGTTTCCTTTCCTCACTCTCCCTCTCGATTCCTTCTGTAAAGCTCTGCACCCCGCTCTCTATCCGCTTTCTCCAGCTATATAAGAGCAAAAATCCACCTGCACACATAAAGATCCACACTACAATTCCCCACCACAGTTTTTCTCTCAAATTTTCATTCCTGATGATTCCTCTTGTCTTCGCATAGCCGGACTGCTCCAGATAGATTTCGCCACGTTTCTCCATCGCTTCTTTCTTTCCATTTGTCCACTTCGCGTCCGCCTCTGTCAACTGTGCCACAATATTTTGCATCTGCTCCTCTGCTATCTTATTTTCCACTAATATCCCGAACAGCATTCTGTCATGCATTTCTATCCGATATGCATTCATTCCTATGCCAGCCAAAAAGAGGAACAGAACAAAAATGCCTGCTCCCCACCAGATTCTGTTAAGCCTTCTCCATTCCCGATATGTTTTCATTTGTCCACCTTGCATCTTTCTTCCTTAACTTTGAATCATCGCTCATACACAGCACAGTTCCAGCAATATCCAAATCCACGTGCTGTCTCAATATAAGATTCTCCATGAAATGTTCCCAGTTTTTTCTTCAGACGACTGATATAGACGGTCAGCGTGTTATCTTCTACTCCGTCTAAGGATACGCCGATACTCTCCAACAGTTGTTCCCGGCTGACTACACTTCCCCTCCGTCTGATCAGCTCATGGCAGAGGCGATATTCTGCAGGTGTAAGCATGAGTTCCGCTTCTTCCTGATAGATCCGGCAGCTTTCTGTCTCCAGTCTCAATGCCCCGGTCACATACTCCTTTTTGCCATCTTTCTCTGCTTTTTTCAGCTGTACTTCGACTCTTGCCAGCAGTTCACCTAATCGGAACGGTTTTCCGATATAATCTTCCGCTCCCATCTTCAGTCCCCGGATTACCTGCTCTTCCTCAAATGATGCTGTCAGAAAGATAATCGGAACTGCCGAGCAGGTTCTTATTTTCCTGCAAAGCTCATACCCGTCTCCATCCGGAAGCCCGATATCCAGAATACAAAGATCCATCTGCCGCTTCTGAAACTCCCAGAACCCCCTCTGTACTCCGTCTGCCTCCGCCACTTCATACTGTTCTTCCCGCAAAATCTCTGCCAGCTGCTCTCTCATATCACGCTGGTCTTCTACCAGTAAAATCCGTCTCATCTTCTGTCTCCCCATTTCTCTGTTTCCAAATCTTCGGAGTCCTTCTGTTTCTCTGTTTACTTATATTCCACAAATAATAAAAAATATTTTCTCCCTGCTCTAAAAAAGGATATTCCAAACATTCCGAAACGCATCCTGCTGTTCCACGTTTCTAAATATCCGGAATATCCCCTTTTATTTTTTAATATGACTTGCGACCATCATCGCAATCTTAAATGTAAGTGCATCCTCAAACACTCGCACATCCAGCCCGGTTGATTTCTGGATCTTTTCCAGCCGGTACACAAGTGTATTCCGGTGAATGTACAACTGGCGCGCTGTCTCCGATACATTCAGATTATTATCGAAGAATTTATACACAGTAACCAGCGTTTCCTCATCGAACTGCTCAAAAGCGTCCCCGTGAAATACTTCCTTCAGAAACATCTCACAGAGGGAGTTCGGAAGCTGATGAATCAGCCTCCCGATCCCAAGTTCATTGTAGGCCAGTATCGTACGCTCACTGTAGAAAATTCTTCCTACATCAAGCGCCATCGACGCCTCTTTATACGATTTGGAAACATCCTTCAGCTCTTCCACCACGGTTCCATAAGCAACCCGGACCTTCATCATCGCCTCGGCACTCAGTGTATCTGTGATCGTCTTGGCGACATGGCTGATCTCCTCATATCCATCTGTCACTTCAAGATGCTTGATGAAAATGATATGTCCCTCATCCACCGCCGTGATAAAGTCTTTTGTGCCCGTCGCATAAAGTCCGCGCATTGTCTCCATGACAATGCTGTCTCCTTCTTTCTTAGGCTCGATCAGAAAGACAACTCTCCGCGCCTCGATCGCAATTCCGAGCTTCTTTGCCTTGTTGTAAATATCCACCAGAAGGAAATTGTCAAGAAGAAGATTTTGCAGAAAATTGTTTTTGTCCATCCGTTCCCGGTAAGCCGTGATCAGATTTCTGATCTGGCTTACACATAAACGGCCAATTACCTTTATGTCCTCTGCACTCCCCTGGATGACCAGAACATATTCCAGCTCCTCCATCTGGTTCTGTACCGGGAAAAATGCTGCTTCCTGCTCAATGGCTTCTGAAATCTCACCGCCATCTTTTTCCATCTGCTCCTTCCACCTTGCAATGTGGCGCAGAACACTCTCTTCTGCGCGCTCATCTGCCCCCGGTGTTTTCACAGAAATCTTTCCCTCTTCGTTCCATAAAGACATTTCTGCTGCCACAATTTCTTTCATCTCACTGATCGTTCTCTGTAATATCTGTCTTGATAGCAACTTACCACTTCCTCTGTCGTTTCCCGCTTATAATCTCTTTAACAATTCTTCGCGTTCTTTTTCAAATCCCGGTTTGCCAAGAAGCGCAAACATATTTTTCTTGTAGCTTTCCACACCCGGCTGGTCAAATGGATTTACTCCTAATAAATATCCGCTCACACCGCAGGCAAATTCAAAGAAATAGAATAACTGTCCAAGATAAAATTCATTCTGCTCTGGGATATGTACCATTAAATTCGGAACATTTCCGTCTGTATGTGCAAGGATTGTTCCGTTCATTGCACTCTTATTGATAAAGTCCACTGATTTTCCTGCCAGATAGTTTAATCCGTCAAGATCTACCGGCTCCTCATTGATCAGAATCTCCTCTTTTGGAGTTTCCACATTTAAAACTGTCTCGAATAAAATACGGCTTCCATCCTGAATAAACTGTCCCATAGAATGTAAATCGGTTGTCAGATCGACTGCTGCCGGGAAAATTCCTTTCTGGTCTTTTCCTTCACTCTCGCCGTAAAGCTGTTTCCACCACTCTGACACATAATGAAGGCTTGGCTCATAGTTTGCCACGATTTCGATTTCTTTTCCTTTGCGAAGTAAAATGTTACGGATTGCTGCATACTGTAACGCACTGTTCTCTGAGAAATCAGCCTCCAGCGCTTCTTTTCTTGCTGCCTGGGCGCCTTCCATCAGTTTCTCAATATCAGCACCGCTGACTGCGATCGGAAGAAGACCTACTGCTGTCAGAACAGAGAAACGTCCTCCGACATCATCCGGAACAACAAATGTCTCATACCCTTCTTCTGTTGCAAGATTCTTTAAAGCTCCTCTTGCCTTATCCGTTGTGGCGTAAATTCTCTTTCCTGCCTCTTCTTTTCCGTATTTCTTCTCAAGTAATTCTTTGAATACGCGGAATGCGATCGCCGGCTCTGTCGTTGTTCCTGATTTGGAGATCATATTGATCGAGAAATCTCTGTCTCCGATCACATCGATCAGATGTCTGATATAAGTACTGCTGATGCTGTTTCCGACATAATAAATCTCAGGTGTCTTGCGCATTTCTTTGGAAATCACATTATAGAAATTATGTCCCAGAAATTCATTTGCAGCTCTTGCTCCAAGGTAAGAACCTCCGATTCCAATCACAAGAAGAACCTCTGAATCGCTCTGGATCTTTGCAGCAGCTTTCTGGATCCGTGCAAATTCTTCTTTGTCATAATCTGCCGGAAGATCGATCCAGCCAAGAAAATCGTTTCCTGCCCCTGATTTTGATACTAATTTCTCTTTTGCAGCCAATGTCAGTTCTTTCATATACTCTACTTCGTGAGCACTGATAAATTTACTCGCTTTTGAATAGTCAAATCTTACTTTATTTGCCATCGTTATCTCTCCTTCTAAATATGCCTCATAATCATATTTATTTTATCAAATGGTGCTCTGTTTATCAAGCCAAAAACTCTTCTAAGATATCCCGGATCATTGCCTCCCGTTTCAGGTCATTTTCCATCTTGTCCATAACTTCCTCAGATGTCCGCTCCTCTTGTTTTGCTTCCGCAAATACTCCGGCTTCTCTTTTGTCCGCTTTCTCCTGCGCCTTTTCTGAAACCAGATCTTTCGTCTGCTCTCCTTCTTTTGCCTGCACCAGCTTCTCCTGACGGATCCCACTTTCTGTCTGCTGCTGTTCTTCCTGTCCGTTCTGCCATCTCTCTCTATCTTTCCGTTCTTCTCCCTGAACCGTTTTCTGATAACGGTGCGCACATACATTCTGAAGATAATCAACCATATAGACATGCAGCATTTCTGCTTTATATCTCTCATCTGTCGCCTGGCAGATCAAAAATAAAAGAACCATCTCAATTCCACCGAATGCTGCATAGCGGAATGCCTGCTCACCCATTCCATAAACACTGTAACTGATCACAGCCCCAATCAGCCCCAAAACCCCGACAAACCGGATTGACTGGCGTTCCAGCTGCTGCCATGTATGCAGACGAAGCCCGACGGAACGATATTCATGAATGAATTTTTCTACAAATGCACTTACATTATCTACCTTATCACTGACCATGCATGCATGTTCAAACTTTGCCCGGACAAGCTTCATAAAACGGTGACTGCTCTTTGACATATTTTCTGCAGCCCGCACCAGATTCCGAAGCGTCCATTCCGAAACCAGCTTACCAAGCAGCCCGATTCCTCCGATCACCCCCATAAGATAAAAAATCATCTGTGTGTCTAACATTGTCTTGAACATAAAAGAGTCCCTCCTTCTTTCTTCTCATTACTAATTCTGTACCCATTATAAGACAGTAATGCCCGAAGAAAAAGAGGAGCGACCCCTGAATCGTTCATCAAAATTCGACAGAATTACTTCTATTTTTTCTTATAAACGTGGAAGCAGATTCTGGACAAGCCTTACAGAATGCTCGATTGCTTTCTGTTCAAATGCAGGATAATCCATCTCTGCACTATTGTCGGCTTTGTCAGAAATTGCTCGAAGAATGACACACGGAATCTTGTTCAAATATGCCGCATGTGCGATCGATGCACCTTCCATCTCCACACAGTCCGCGCCAAACCGGTCGATGATCCTCTGCTTCACTCCTGCTTCCGCAATAAACTGATCCCCACTTGCAATCCTTCCTACAAATGTATGGATATCCGGATTTGCCTCCTCATTTGCCTCTTTTGCAAGCTCTGCAAGTCTTTCATCTGCCGGAAATGCCAGCACATCCATGTTCGGAACCTGCCCTACCGGATCCCCAAAAGTAGATGCATCTACATCATGCTGTACTGCATCTTTGGAAATTACAATATCCCCAATATCAATCGCAGCATTAAGAGATCCTGCAATTCCAGTATTGATCAGCGCATCGACATGAAATCTGTCTACAAGTATCTGTGCGCAAAGCGCCGCGTTCACCTTCCCGATTCCACTCTGTACGATGACTACTTTCTTTCCACAAAGTTCCCCTTTATGAAATTTCATGCCGGCCTTTTCTATGATTTCTTCTATCTGCATCTCTTTCTGCAACAATTCTACTTCATCATGCATTGCTCCTATAATTCCTATCATAATCTCTTCTCCTCGCATTTCTTCTTTTGTATCTCTTAGTATAACAGATTACATGACCTGTTTTCCATATCTTTTGCTGGAATTCCTTCCTATTTTCTGCTATACTTACTCTGTTTCATGGAATGCATCTTTTAATCGTGCAAACCGTGTTCACTTTATAGAAACATATAAATTCAGGAGGTAATTATGGTATATCAGACACATGGCGTATGCTCTAAAAATATTTCTTTTGATATCAAAGATAATAAAGTATACAATGTACAGTTTACAGGTGGGTGCCACGGCAATCTACAAGGTATCGGAAAACTCGTAGAAGGTATGAATGTTGATGAAGTAATTTCCCGCGTGGAAGGGATCAAATGCGGTCCAAAGTCAACATCCTGTCCCGATCAACTGGCTCGTGCTTTGAAGGAAGCTGTGGGAAGATAAAATCTTCTACAGCTTCTTTTTTTATAACTTTCTATCCCTACCCAAAGCGCACACTTTTAAACCAATCCCAAAAAGACAGGACCGGCATAAACGCCGGCCCCAAAGAAGTGCCACTTAATAAATGAATAGGAATAGGATAATCTCCGGGGAGACTACTACAACCATTGCAAAACATCCGTCGGATACCTTTTATGTGTGATGATTAAAAGTCGGAAAGAAACGCAAACTAATATATTCCGATCCGCTCGGCCGCTGCAATGGTTGTAGCAGCCTCCCCGAGGTAATATGTTAGCTTACATAAAGGGCATTGGTATTAGAAGTTCCTCTGTCCGAATTCGCATTATGTATTGATCTTACACGATAATAGTATCCTCTCGGTACCGTCAATGTCTTCGAAGTCGATACTGAATATGCATCTGACTTTGAAGCAACCCATGATGTATAACTTACCCAACTACCACTCACTAATCTCTCCACAACTACTGTTACCTTAATGGATGAAACTGTTTTCTGTGCAATTGTCGTCGCTCCAACTGTGATTTTTCCGGTTCCTGATTTTACAATCTTAGAACTTCCCGTCTGAAGATATTGTCCTTTAGTTTCCGGTTCCATCTCCCCCACAGATTCTTCTGAATCATTCAAAAGTACCGAGCCGTCTACCGTACTTTCCTCTGCCGCCTTTACCGAGTCCATAGGAATCATAGAACACATTCCGAATGTCATCACAAGAACTGTTATCATTGATACTACTTTTTTCTTCATTTTTCTCCTCCT
>JAPFCT010000385.1 GCA_026169575.1 Faecalimonas sp. | reverse complement strand
CCAGAATCAATGATCCTGCCAATGAAATTTGAAAAATTCTCAGAAGTTCACAGCCATCCCGACAGATACGAAGTCTGCGCTTTTCGATTTTCTCCCCTGCTGGCGACGGCTTGATATTGAAAAAAAGGAAGCCTGCCAGGAGGCTTAAAACTCCCCAAACAGAAGCTCTTTCACCAAGTACCAGCGGAATATTTCCCGTCAATACAACAATCACTGAAATCAGCAGCCACATCACCCATGTTCCAAAAGAATGTTTCATATATCTCCCCCTTCCTGACGGCATTCAACCGGAAAATCAGGTTGAATTTCCTGTAATGCAATCATTATACCACATTCGCTTCCATTTGACATTCCTTCAAATTCCTTCTATAATATTTGTATTACAAACGTAATATTTAAAGGAGACCGACTATGAATAAACTTCCACAAATTTCCGAAGCTGAATTTGAGGTCATGAAGGTGATCTGGAAATATGCACCTATTAGTACAAATGAAATCACAGAAAAGCTATTGCAGACGACAAACTGGAGCCCTAAGACAATTCAGACTTTAATCAAACGCCTTGTAACCAAAGGCGCTCTCACGTACGAAAAACAAAGCCGCATGTTTATTTATACTCCTGTAGTAAAAGAAAGCGAATATATTGGACAGGAAAGTTCTTCCTTTCTGAACCGTTATTATGATGGAGATATTACAGCCATGGTATCTGCTTATATAGAAAGTGATAAACTATCGGAATCAGAACTGGACACACTCCGCATGCTTCTTTCGCAGAAACAGGAAAAAGGAGGAAAATAATATGGCTGATTTTATGATCCGCTTTCTTATCTGCAACATACTCCTCTGCGGCATCATAGGTATTCTTTTGTTCCTAAAACGTATTTTAAAAAACTGTTTATCTAGCCGGATGCAGTATAACCTATGGTTTCTTCTGCTTGGACTTTTGGCAGTTCCTTTTTTGCCGTTTCGCTTCTTCAGGTTATCAGAGCTCTTTGTATGGTTGAAAAACCTGAGTCTTGTTACTACTGCCCAAACGGAAGGTCACGTAGATCAGACCCTTCATACGAATATTACGAACACCCAAAACTGGATGGAAGATTTCACCCTTTCCGTAAACAGAAGAACGCCATCTATGATCGGCTATCTGTTACTTGCACTCTGGGTATCAGGCATCATTGCCATGCTAATATTAGTAATCCGTTCTGCCATTCGATTACATACTCTGAAAAAATCCGCCTTGCCTCTGCAAAGTCACAAGGTGCAAAAATTATATCAGCGTTGTCTAAGGGATACTGGTATTACCAAAAACATTCCGATATACAGTACCGCCTATTTAAAATCTCCTATCATTGTTGGATGTTTAAAACCGTGTATCTATCTTCCTATCCATCTTATATCAGATGATAATGAAATAGATATCCAGTATATGCTATTACACGAGCTGCAGCACTATAGATACAAGGATGGAATTGCAAACTATCTGATGAACCTTGCAGGAATGATTTACTGGTTCAATCCACTTGTCTGGTATGCGCTGAAAGAAATGCGCAGCGACCGGGAAATTGCCTGTGATACTTCTGTTTTAAAGCTGCTGGAGCCCGATGATCATGTAGCTTATGGAAATACACTGATTAACTTTGCTGAAAAGATTTCTCTGACTCCATTTCCCTTTGCCTCCGGCATTAGTGGAAATATGAAACAGATGAAACGAAGAATTTTAAACATTGCTTCTTACGAAAAACCAACCTTACAAAAAGCACTAAAAAGTATCACTGCCTTTCTACTGATATCCGTTCTGCTTTTCGGACTGACACCATTTGTTTCTACCTATGCAGCAGATGCAGATCACTATCAATGGAACACTTCCACAAAAAACTGTTCTCAAATAGATCTTAGTAATTATTTCGGAAAATATGAAGGCAGTTTTGTGCTATATGATTTAAAAAATGACACTTGGAAGATTCACAATATGAAACGTGCATCTTTACGTGTTGCACCAAACTCTACCTACAAGATTTATGACGCCTTGTTTGGATTGGAAGAGAATATCATCTCCCCCGGAAATTCCTTTATGAACTGGAATGGAACCCAATATCCTTTTGTGGCATGGAATACCGATCAGACTTTACCGTCAGCCATGAGTGCTTCTGTTAACTGGTATTTTCATTCCATTGATGAGCAGCTTGGAGAGGATTCCGTTCAAGAATATCTTCACAAAATCGGATACGGAAATGAAGATTTAGGCAATGATTCTTCTTCCTATTGGATGGAATCTTCCCTGAAAATTTCTCCAATAGAACAGGTCGAATTACTAGCCAAATTACAAAATAACAGCTTGGAATTTGTCCCCGAAAATGTGGAAGCGGTAAAAGACTCCATCCACATCTTTTCCTCTTCTTTTGGAGACTTCTATGGAAAAACGGGAACAGGGCGTGTGAACGGACAGGATATCAATGGTTGGTTTATAGGTTTCGTAGAAAATACAGACAATACATACTTTTTTGCCACCAACATTCATCATAAGACGGAAGCTACAGGTGGAAAGGCAGCAGAAATCACCTTATCTATTTTATCTGACTTAAATATATGGAAATAAGCAAAAGCGGGAAAAAGCCTCCATGGCTCTTTCCCGTCTCATCTTTCATATCCCCTAATCCTTTCATCTTACACGATACTGATACTCCGGAATATTGTTTCTATCCTCTTTCCGGATCTCATTCCCCCAATATTGAAAACTTCCATCTTCTTTGAATTTCACTGTTAAATCATGCGTAATAAGAACATCATCACATAGAACCATGTCACATACTGCATTTACCGTTAATGTAATCGTGCCATCCTGATTTTCTTTTACAGCAGCCACCTCTGGTACAGAAGTCCCAAAAAAGTTCGGGGCATAATTGCCGCATCCTAATGGCACCCATGCATACCTTTTCGTTTTTTCATCGAATTTCGCATATTCCTGCAATCTTTCCACAGATATGGGAAGATACTCCATCATCAAACTGTCAAACTCTTCTTTTAGAATCCCCTCTCGATATTTTTCTGCTGGAAAAAGCTCTCCATATTTCATTCTATGCAAGTATTCATACAAGCCATTGTAATCCAACGCATCTAAATTGTCTAAATTCCAATTAGAGCATAACAGATTATTTCCCTTATACCCAATTCCCTGAACACATAATTTCGACATCTCTCTTTGCTCTTCTGACCTTGGTTTTATCCTGATCAGCTGACTTCCATCCATGATTTCCGTAACTTCTGGTGGTTCCGGCACACACAGTTTATAACAGAACCATCCATTTTCTGTATATTTCCATTCTTTGATTCGGGTATAGGTCGTATATACAATGCCCGGTTTATCATTCTCTCCCCAAACACCACTTGTACTGATCACATACATGTCTATCCCATCATAAATAAACTTCCTTCTATTGATGCCGCCATCCTGACGGATATCATAGATAACAACAGAACTCCTTTTCCCTTTTTCACAATCAACAAGAAATTGCTCTGCCTTTTCATAATTTCCCATATCAGAATAAGCTACTGTCACCAAAACCGGGCAGCCTGTTTCTATCACAGCCTTTTGCATTTCAAGCATTGTCTCATCTTCCAGAACAACCTCTGCTGCCTCTGTCTTGTCTACCAGCTTATAGATACTCTGAATCTTATCCATCATCTTTTTACATTCTGTAGCTGCCTCTGCCTGTTCCTCTTCTTCTAGGGGCAGATCATATCCTTTCTCCCACTGCTCTCTTGCTCTTTGTTTCCCATCTTTTGCTCTTTGGGTATTCTCTGCAATAGCTTTTCCTGATTCTGATTTTCTTTCCTCACAGGCGCACAGCAAACACCCGAATATCAATACCATTATCAGAACTTCATATCTTCTTCTGAATTTCATCTCATCATCCTTCCATTCGTGCGCTTTGCGGAAGTTCCAATTCCTTTTCTTCAATAGAATTGGAAAGATACCGAAAGGTTCCATCCTCGAAGGGCTGAACAACGATTACATTTTGAAAAGCAAAATCCGAATTGTAATCTGCCCATACCCCATCAACGATCAACGTAATAGTCCCATCGTTATGATACCTGTAGTCAACGACTTCTCCAAAAGGCGGATATGGACGGGCATAGATCATTTCATACGGATAACTATTACTGTTCGCATCATACCCGCAATGTTCTCTTATCTGTTCCACAGATACCGGAAAATAGGTCGTCATAATTTTCTCATATTCTTCTGCCGGAATCTGTCCGTTCTCTGCTTTCAAGATTTCACCTGTAGCGATCCGGTAAATATCTTCAAACATGCATGGCATCAAAATATCCTCTACATTATTACTGCTGTCCCAATTGGTAACAAGAACATTATAATTCACATAGCTTAATCCTGAGAGATACTTTCTTGTCAATTCCCTGCATTCCTCTGATAGTGGTTTGATTCTCCAATATTGTCTTAAACTTGCATGAGCAATGACATTTTCATAAGCATAAATAAAATAGCCTTTCTCTGTTAATTTTATTTCTGCCACATCACTGACCGAGGTTCCTTCTATCTCTGGAATTCCCTCTTCTTTCCACTGTATCCCTATATAATAGGTCTGCAATTTCTCTTCCCGATAAACAAACGTAACCGCCCCAATCACACCATCTCTATGCACATCATATATCGTAACCATAGAATTTTGACCGTTTTGATAATCCGCATAAAATTGTTCCATTTTTTCGTAATTTCGCATATTGGTATCATCTTCTACTGCTGCAAAGCCTGCATTTCCTAATTGTTCTACCACATTTTTTCGTTGTTCATCAGGAAATTGTATCCCTCCCATAACATTCCTTTGTTCCTCTGGAATTGTGGTTTCTTTATAAATATTGCTAACCACCGCAGCCGCTGATAACGCATTTTTCTGCAATTTTTCTTTTTCTTCGTCAGAAATAAGGCATTCTTCCGCTTGTGGAACCAACCAGTATGCTGACTCTGTGTCTCTCGATTCTGCATCATCACCTTTCCCACCATAAAGTTCTTCCCACTCATCTCTTGTTAACCGAGGCGTATGCCATACTATCTCCTGATTATTAATGGGTTCAAGGATTCGATTCCCCACATATTGTATACCTCCATCTTCTGTATCACGTACAGTTACTTCATGTACATATGCTTTGGATAAGCCCCTGTAAGGAAAGACGGCATGTACCTTCAGTGTCAGCGTACCATCCGGATTTTCTACATATCCAACCACTTCCGGATATGGATACTCTGGATATTCGGTTTCTTCAAATCCCCTTGGCTTATATTCATAAACTTTTTCTTCCGGATGATAAACCGACTTCGACTGCAGCGCTTCACTGGTAATCTTAAATTTGGACATAATCACCTGCTCGAATTCTTCCTTGGGAATCATATAAACTGCACAGGTTTTCCTATGATCCTCCATTGTATAATAAAGAGGTTCCATGCCCGGCTTTGAATGAAAGATATCAAACATATCATAAAAATCCAATTCTCCAAAATCATCCTCATTCCAGTCTGTAAGAAACATATTATTACATTTGTATCCCACAGGAAGTATATATTTACGGTTAAATTCTCTGCATGTTTCATCTAGCGGAAGTATTCTATAGCCCTTATATTCCATGATCTCATTTCTCGTAATTTCATACGTTTCTTCTAATGACAGCGGACCGGAAAACAGTAGATACCCATTGTCTGTATACACCCATTTGTCTGTCTGGTATACATCTTCCGAAGATAATTTCAATTTATTTTTCTCAAATACATAATAACTTCTAATCATATTTACAGTCTTATTCTGTATCTCCATCGTCCGAATAATACAACTTCCCTGTTTCGCAACTTCTACGACGGTTATCCGTCCTTCTTTCCCCTTTTCTTTTGCTTCACAAAACTGTATGAACTCCTCATATTCTGTCATATTTATTTGGTTTTCACTGTCAATAGCGATATATCCACTTTCTCCAAGTTTGTTTACGAGATTACGAAGCATTTCCAAATCGCCCAGCTGATCTTTTTTCGCTGCCTCCTTATAAACCTCACAGCAACTCTCCAGGAT
>JAPFCT010000310.1 GCA_026169575.1 Faecalimonas sp. | reverse complement strand
CTTCCACTTTATTTGATCCGTCAAACTCAGATAAGTTACTGATTTTTACTTTCTGACGTTTGTCAGAGTCATGATGGTTCAAAAGCGTAAGCTCCTGGTTTACTACGATTTTTCCGTTTTCTACTTTGCCGACGCCGATACGCCCTACATATTCATTGTAGTCGATGGTGCTGATCAGAACCTGAGTATCTGCATCCGGATCTCCTTCCGGTGCAGGAATATATTTTAAGATTGTCTCGAAAAGCGGAGCCATGTTTTCCGGTGTGTCTGCAAGGTCTAAAACTGCATGGCCGGCTTTTGCGGAAGCGTATAAAAACGGACAGTCAAGCTGCTCGTCAGAAGCCTCCAGATCCATGAGAAGTTCAAGAATCTCGTCGATTACCTCGTCCGGGCGGGCTTCCGGGCGGTCGATTTTGTTGATGCACACAATTACATGAAGGTCAAGCTCAAGCGCTTTTTTCAGGACGAATTTTGTCTGAGGCATTGCTCCTTCGAAAGCATCTACAAGAAGGATAACACCGTCTACCATTTTAAGTACACGCTCTACTTCGCCACCGAAGTCAGCATGACCCGGTGTGTCGATGATGTTGATTTTCGTTCCTTTGTAGTGAACTGCAGTATTTTTTGAGAGAATGGTAATTCCTCTTTCGCGCTCAATATCGTTGGAGTCCATGACGCGTTCCTGGACTTCCTGATTTTCACGGAATACACCGCTCTGCTTTAAAAGCTGGTCGACCAGTGTTGTCTTTCCGTGGTCAACATGGGCGATGATTGCGATGTTTCGGATGTCTTCTCTTTTTGTTTTCATAAATAACCTTCTTTCTATTGTAAATCCATGAATAAGCAGTAATAACTCATACAGTTTACCACATTGTCAATAGATTACAAGCCTTTTTTGAAAAAACACATAATATGGAAAGAACACAGAAAAAACAGGAAAACGCATATTCCGCGGTCGATTTCTGTCGATGAAAAGTCAGGGGAATGTCCAATCTGCCGGTTATAAATCCGTTATCATAGAATAAAATAATAAAGACAAAAAAATACAGCAAAGAGGAGAGAGATAAATTATGTCCGATAAGATTATTGAAAACAACCAGGTAACAATTATGGGAGAGGTGGCTTCCGGATTCACGTTCAGTCATGAAGTGTTTGGGGAAGGATTCTATATGGTGGATGTTCTGGTCAAAAGGCTCAGCAATTCCGAAGACCGCATCCCGCTTATGATTTCCGAGCGTCTGATAGATGTGACCAAAGATTACACAGGGGAATTTATCATGGCGAGCGGACAGTTCCGGTCTTATAACAGACATGAGGAGTACAAGAACCGTCTGGTACTTTCTGTGTTTGTGAGGGAAGTAGAATTTGTGGAGGAAGAGCTTGACGGGGCAAAGACAAATAACATTCTTTTAGATGGTTATATCTGTAAGGCTCCGGTATACCGGAAGACACCGCTCGGAAGGGAGATCGCAGATCTGCTGCTGGCAGTCAACAGACCATATGGAAAATCTGACTACATACCATGTATCTGCTGGGGAAGAAATGCAAGATATGCCTCCGGCTTTGCAGTAGGAGAACACGTGCAGATCTTAGGAAGGATCCAGAGCAGAGAGTATGTAAAAAAACTATCTGAGACAGAAAGCGAGAAGCGGGTAGCCTATGAGGTGTCTGTCAGCAAGCTGGAATGTATCAGTACAGAGACTTCCGAAGAACAGTAGGAATAGCTGTAGCTCCATTGACATTGGAAAAAAATAATGATAAAATTTCAGACAAGAAATCACTGATTGAAATTTAAAAAAGATCAAAGAAAAACTGATGTTTAGGAGGATACATATGGCAATTTTTACAGGAGCAGGGGTAGCGATCATAACGCCATTCCACGAGGACGGAAGTATTCATTATGACCAGTTAAAGAAGCTGGTTGACTATCATTGTGAGAATGGGACCGACAGTATTGTAATTTGTGGGACCACAGGAGAGTCTGCGACGATGACGGAGGAAGAGCATCTGGAATGTATTAAAAATACGATCGCTTTTGCGGCGGGCAGAATCCCGGTAATCGCAGGAACGGGATCAAACTGCACTGCGACGGCGGTAGAACTGTCAAGAGAAGCTGCAAAGGCAGGGGCAGACGGACTTCTTGTCGTGACACCATATTACAATAAAGCTACGCAGAAAGGTCTGATCGAGCACTATAAAGCAATCGCCAGAGAGGCAGATGCGCCGATCATCATGTACAGCGTGGCAAGCCGCACCGGATGCAATATTGAGCCGGCGACGGTTGCGACGCTTGTAAAAGAAGTAGATAATATTGTCGGTGTCAAAGAAGCTTCCGGAAATATTTCCCAGGTTGCAAAGATCATGCAGCTGACGCAGGGGGATATTGATCTGTATTCCGGAAACGATGATCAGATCGTTCCGATTCTGGCACTTGGAGGAAAGGGAGTTATTTCCGTTCTGTCAAACGTGGCTCCAAGAGAGACACATGAGATCTGTGAGAGATTTTTTGCAGGGGACATCAAAGGAAGCAGGGAGCTTCAGCTAAAAGCGATCCCGCTGATCAATGCGCTGTTTAGCGAGGTCAACCCGATCCCGGTTAAGAAAGCGGTGGAACTGATGGGAATCGAGACCGGAGGACTGCGGATGCCTCTGACAGAGATGGAAGAAGCAAACACAAAGAAGCTGGCACAGGCGATGAGAGAGTTTGGGATCAGACTCGCATAGAGAAAATATACGGGAGCTGTCACAGAATGGCACGGTCTGCAGAATGTAGTAGTTTATAAAAAAGCATTCTGTACTGACGGCCGTTCTGCGGCAGCCCTTTTATGCAATGCATCGGAAAATTCCCCGGCTTTGAGAGGGGAGCGTCAGACATAAGAAAACGGAGGATGAAAAGATGGTAAGAGCAATTATGCATGGATGTAACGGGAAAATGGGACAAGTGATCACAAATCTTGTAAAAGAAGATGAGGAAATCGAGATTGTTGCCGGGATTGATACATATACTGGTTTGAAAAATGCATATCCGGTTTATGCGGATATTTCGGAATGCGAAGTGGAGGCGGATGTTGTGATTGATTTTTCCAATGCTCTGGCAATGGATGGACTGCTTGAGCATTGTGAGAAGAAACAGATCCCGGTCGTACTTTGTACAACGGGACTTTCAGAGGAGCAGCTTGCGCGGGTACAGTGTGTTTCAGAGAAGGTTGCGGTGTTAAAATCCGCAAATATGTCACTGGGGATCAATCTGTTGTTAAAACTTCTGCAGGATGCGGCAAAGATCCTTGCTCCGGCAGGATTTGACATTGAACTGGTAGAGAAGCATCACAACCTGAAAGTAGATGCGCCGAGCGGAACAGCGCTTGCCCTTGCGGACAGCGTAAATGAGGCGCTTGGAAATGTGTATGAATATACTTACGACAGAAGCAAAGAGCGTAAGCAGCGGGAGAAAAAGGAGATCGGGATCGCGGCAGTGCGCGGGGGAACGATCGTGGGAGAACATGAAGTGATCTTTGCAGGCGCCGATGAAGTGATCGAATTCAAGCATACCGCATACTCCAAAGCAGTTTTTGGAAAAGGAGCTGTGGAGGCTGCAAAATACCTTGCAGGAAAGCCGGCGGGACTTTATGACATGAGTGATGTGATCGAGGCTTCTTCTGAAAATTAACAGAAAAATTTACCATTTCTTTCCGAATGTATAGAATGGCAGGGAATGCAGACAATATCTGCGAGAAGCAATTCTTATTACAGTTCAGGAAAGGAAGTTAGTCAGATGAAGAAAACAAAGAAAATCATACTCAGTATTTTGTGTGTGAGTGTTCTTCTGTGCATGACAGCGTGCGCAGGGGGAAACCGTGATAATGTGGCAGATGACAATACTGCAACGGGAACAAATGAAGAGAAGAAAAATAACAGTGACAAGAAGCAGAGAGAAACGAATACCGATGGAGATGAGCCGCGGGACGGCGTTCTGGAAGATGTAGGGGATGCCGTGGAAGATGGGGCAAGAGATGTCAAAGACGGAGTCGAAGATGTCATTGACGGAAGAGACGACAATGACGGGCATACGGAAAAACGTATGGATGAAAATGGAAACGGGACAAATGCAGACACGATGAATGGTGCAACGGACAATACCGGACAGACAGACACTACAAGATAGCAGAAACTGGATTTTTCGGATTTTGGATGCCCTGCGGCTATATGCCGCGGGGCATTCTTGCAGGGAGCCGGCAGAGACAGACAGTGAAACTCTAAAAAACCTGTAAAGAAGATGAGAAGAGTTTATGAACAGTTGATAAACTTGTTGAAGAAGCGAAAAGATAGTGTTAAAATAGGAAACAGAGTAAATTTCGATAAATTAAGGAGTAGGACATGGGTTTATTAGAGAAGATATTTGGGACGCACAGTGAAAATGAATTGAAGCGTATCTATCCGATCGTCGACAGAATCGAGGCGATGGATGAGGAGATGCAGCAATTATCTGATACAGAGTTAAAAGGGAAGACAGCGGAATTTAAGAAACGTCTGGAAGAAGGCGAGACATTAGATGACATTTTACCGGAAGCATTTGCGGTAGTAAGAGAGGCAGCTTCCCGTACATTACATATCAAGCATTACAGAGTGCAGCTGATCGGAGGAATCATCCTTCATCAGGGAAGAATCGCAGAGATGCGCACTGGAGAAGGTAAGACACTGGTTTCGACACTTCCTGCATATCTGAATGCGCTGACCGGAAAGGGAGTCCACATCGTAACGGTCAACGACTACCTGGCAAAGCGTGATGCCGAGTGGATGGGACAGGTACATGAATTTTTAGGGCTGAAAGTCGGCGTGGTTCTCAATTCCATGGACAATGACGAGAGAAGAGAAGCATATAACTGCGACATCACCTATGTGACGAACAACGAGCTTGGATTTGATTACCTGAGAGATAACATGGTAATCTATAAAGAGCAGCTTGTACAGAGAGGACTTCACTTTGCAGTTATCGATGAGGTTGACTCCGTGTTGATCGACGAGGCGAGAACACCTCTGATCATTTCCGGACAGAGCGGAAAATCTACAAAGCTTTATGATGCATGTGATATTCTCGCAAGACAGCTTGTGAAAGGAGAGGCAAGCGGTGAGTTTTCCAAGATCAACGCGATCATGGGAGAAGAAATCGAGGAGACCGGAGATTTTATCGTCAATGAGAAAGAAAAGAATGTCAATCTGACAGAAGAAGGTGTCAAGAAAGTAGAGAAGTTCTTTAATATCGAGAACCTTGCAGACCCGGAGAACCTGGAGATCCAGCATAATATCATTCTTGCGCTGCGTGCACATAACCTGATGTTCAAAGATCAGGATTATGTCGTTACTTCTGACGGGGAGGTTATGATCGTCGATGAATTTACCGGACGTATCATGCCGGGAAGACGGTACTCAGATGGTCTGCACCAGGCGATCGAGGCAAAAGAACATGTAAAAGTAAGACGGGAAAGTAAAACACTTGCAACGATCACATTCCAGAATCTGTTCAACAAGTTTGAGAAGAAGAGTGGTATGACAGGTACTGCCCTGACAGAGGAAAAAGAGTTCCGTGATATTTACGGAATGGATGTTGTTGAGATCCCGACGAACAGACCGGTGCAGAGAATCGATTTAAATGACGCAGTCTATAAGACAAAGAAAGAGAAATTTGAGGCGGTCATCGATGAGATCATCCGGGCACATGAGACGGGACAGCCGGTTCTGGTCGGTACGATCACGATCGAGACATCAGAGCTTTTAAGCAAGATGCTGAAGAAAAGAGGAATCCAGCATAAAGTGCTGAATGCGAAATTCCATGAAAAAGAGGCTGAGATCGTGGCAGATGCAGGTGTACACGGCGCTGTGACGATCGCTACGAACATGGCAGGACGTGGTACGGATATTAAGCTTGATGACGCTGCAAGAGAAGCAGGCGGACTGAAGATCATCGGTACAGAGCGCCATGAGTCAAGACGTATCGATAATCAGCTGCGCGGTCGTTCCGGACGTCAGGGAGACCCGGGAGAATCCAGATTTTATATTTCGCTGGAAGATGATCTGATGCGGCTGTTCGGATCAGAAAGACTGATGAATGTCTTTAATACACTCGGTGTGGAAGACGGGGAGCAGATCGAACATAAGATGCTGTCAAGCGCGATCGAGAAAGCACAGAAGAAGATCGAAAGCAATAACTTTGGAATCCGTAAGAATCTGCTGGAATACGATCAGGTTATGAATGAGCAGCGTGAGATCATCTACGAAGAGCGAAGAAAAGTGCTTGATGGAGAAAGTATGCGCGACTCTATTTACCATATGATCACAGAGTATGTGGAAAATGTTGTGGATGCCTGCATTTCTCCGGATGTAGATTCCGAAGAGTGGGATCTGACAGAACTGGATGTCAACCTGCATGCGACACTTCCGATTAAGATTCCGACGATCGATGATGTCAAAGGTATGAACCAAAAAGAACTGAAGCATCTTCTGAAAGAGCGTGCAGTGAAGGCTTATGAGGAGAAGGAAGCAGAATTCCCGGAACCAGAACACTTAAGAGAGATCGAGCGTGTGATCCTGCTGAAAGTTATCGATGCAAAATGGATGGATCATATTGATG
>JAPFCT010000241.1 GCA_026169575.1 Faecalimonas sp. | reverse complement strand
CCCATCAGGGCATCCCGTAACACATGCCTTCGGCTGGCAGACTCCGTCTGACAAGGTATACCCATCAGGGCATCCCGTAGTACATGCCTCCGGAAACAAATGTCTGTTTCGGGCATCGTCCTTTGTCGCTTCCCGCACATTTGTCGTATGTGTCTGTGCTGAAAAGACATACTGCTCCGGTGAAATTTCAAGCACCTCTGCCATCCGGCGAAAATTTTCCCGCACAGCTTCCGGATCATCCCCGCGGGAAAAGCTTAAGTTCATCGAGGCGTAAATCCCTTCACTGACTCCTCCAAGCCGTGTGGAAAATGCATGCCGCACACAGTTCGTATGTTCTAAAAGCGGGTAAGACAGATACGTCACGCCCGCTTTTTCTTTGACTTCCAATACGTTTCTTTCGTCTGTTTTCTTCCAATGATTTTTCAACACTCTCTTTTTCCTTTCTCTTCCATCAAGCATCCATGTACGATATATTTCTCTCCTCAAAATGCATCCCGGATCAGACGGATCTCCCGCCCTAAAATACTGACCACATCAAAACGGCAGGGAAGATCTCCTATTCCATGCTCCTGCAAATACGCCGCCGCACATCTGTAGATCGTCTGCTGCTTCTTTGCCCCGACCGCCTCAGATGGCTCGCCTTTTCTCGTATCCGATCGATACTTGACTTCACAGAATACAAGTGTATCTCCATCCCTCGCAATCAAGTCGATTTCCCCGTACCGGCACCGATAATTATAGGAAAGTATCTGAAAGCCACATGCTTCCAGATACTCTGCCGCCAGTTTCTCATAATCACTTCCGGTCTGCCGTTGATTTCCCATAAAAACCGTCCTCTCTTAAATGAAGTTATGGATAAAGCTGCGCCGGTGAATCGGTGTCGGTCCGTATTTTTTCAATGCTGCAATATGCTCTGCTGAGCCATATCCTTTGTTGGATGCAAATCCATAGCCTGGAAGTACTTCCTCATACGCTGTCATCAGCCGGTCTCTTGTCACCTTCGCCACGATGCTCGCCGCCGCGATCGACACGCTCTTGGCATCGCCTTTGATGATCGGCACCTGAACGATATGAGGAGGAATCATCGGGATCGTAACCGCGTCATTAAGCAGAACATCCGGCTCCACAGACAGCTTTCCGACTGCTTCCCGCATCGCCTCATAGGTTGCCTGAAGAATGTTGATCTCATCGATCCTGGCAGGACTTACAATTCCGATCCCGACCGATACTGCCTCCCGCATAATCACCTCATAGAGTTCTTCCCTGCGCTTCTCCGTCAGCTTTTTTGAATCATTGAGATAGAGAATCTGACTGTCTTTCGGAAGAATTACTGCACCTGCCACGACCGGACCTGCAAGCGGCCCTCTGCCGACTTCATCGATTCCGCAGATAAATGCCGCATCCCGGTATTTGTTCTCATAAAGTTTCATTGCTTCCGTGCGGGCAATCTCTGCTACAAGCTTCTCTTCCTGCTTTTTGTATTTTGCGATCAGCGCAGTCACGCCTGCCCGCGGATCATCTGCATACTGCTCATACAGCAGCTTTCTTCCACCGTCATCTGCCTGGGAAAATTCCTGCTGGATCTCTCGAATACTTTTACTCATGCTTAATCACTCCAAACTCTGAAAGCGGCCAGATCCGCACCCATGCTCTTCCTACAAGATCCTCACGTTTTAGCACACCGACTCTGGAATCTCTGCTGTCCATGCTGTGATTCCGGTTATCCCCAAGTACAAAATACTCGTCTTCCCCAAGAGTCAGCGGCGCTTCTGCGATGCCCGCATCCTGCATGACTTCTGTTCCATAGTCCTCCCCGAGCGCTTCTCCGTCAATATATACTTCTCCGTTGATGATCTGTACGGTTTCCCCCGGCATTCCGATGATCCGTTTGATATAATATGTGTTTTCCTGATACTGATATGGGAAAACAATGATATCATACCGCTCCGGATCCCGGAAACGGTATGAAATCTTGTCTACAATCAGGTTATCTCCATCACTCAGCGTTGTCTCCATCGAAGATCCGGTGACGCGCGTACGCTGTCCGACAAACGTGATCACAAGACAAGTCAGTCCGAAGATGATCAGGATATAGATCACCCAGCCAAGCAGTTCCCGGAAAATATTTTTTTCTCCTAAATATTTTTCTTCATCACTTTTCATTTTACCGCCTTCTTTCCCCGATATTTATTTACACCCATCCGGGCATCCCACAGCCTGCGGCGGGCAGACTCCGTCTGATAAGGTATACCCATTCGGGCATCCCGTAATACATGCCTGCGGCGGGCAGACTCCGTCTGATAAGGTATACTCTTCCGGAAATTCCAGCGTGATCCTTCCAAGCTTTCCGCTTCGGAAATCATCGATCAGCAGGATCGCCGCCTTGTTTGTGTCAAGTTCGTTTCCTTTTACAAGACAATGTCTGCTCTCTGCGATCCTTCTCAGACATTCATAGGAATCTTCACTGATCTCAATGCTGTACTTTTCTTCCAGAACACCCGGGTATTTTTCTGTCAAAAAGGAGATCATCTCCATCGCAAGTTCTTCTGTATTTAAAATCTCATCCTTGATCGATCCGATAAATGCAAGCCGGAGCCCCACCGTCTGATCTTCAAATTTTGGCCAGAGAATTCCCGGTGTATCGAGAAGTTCTACATTTTTATTGAGCCGGATCCACTGTTTTCCCTTTGTGACTCCCGGCTTGTTCCCGGTCTTCGCACATGCTTTTCCTGCAAGGGCGTTGATAAATGTCGACTTTCCGACATTCGGGATCCCGACAACCATCGCCCGGACCGGACGGTTTAAAATTCCGCGTTTTCTGTCACGCTCAATCTTTTCCTTACATGCCTCCTGGATCACACCCTGGATCGACTTGATCCCGCCTCCTCTTTTGGAATTTACTTTGACGACCGAAAATCCTTTTTCCTTAAAGTATTCTGCCCAGGCATCATTCTGTTTTTCTTCTGCAAGATCCGATTTATTTAAAAGGATCAGTCTCGCCTTGTTCTTCCCGAGTTCATCAATGTCCGGGTTCCGGCTGCTCACCGGAATCCTCGCATCGACCAGTTCGATCACAAGATCGATCAGTTTTATATTTTCCTGCATCATACGCTTTGCTTTTGTCATATGACCTGGATACCATTGAAAATGCATATCTTTTACCTCTGTCTTTCTATCAGTCTTTTATCCGTCCAAAATGCTGTGCCGGAAGCATGACAAACCATGCTTTTCCTTCAATCTCAGAGCGCTTTACTGTCCCGATATCCGCCTCTCTGCTGTCTTCGCTCGCCGCACGGTTATCTCCGAGCACAAAATACTCGTCGCCTCCCAGCGCCAGCTCTTCTTCTGCAATGCCGGCTTCTTTGATCTCTGTTGTGCGGAAGTCTTCTTTTAACTTCTCACCGTTGATATAGACAGCATTGTCCTTCAGCTGGATCGTCTCTCCCGGAAGTCCTACAATGCGCTTGATCGAAGCATGGGCATTCTCATTCCCATTTGGCCGGAACACGATAATATCATTCCGCTTCGGTGTACTTGTGTCATAGATCAGCCGGTTGACAAGTACGATATCTCCATTGTGCAGAACCGGATTCATCGAATCACCGATGTTGCTGACCCGCTGTCCCCAGTACCATACAAGCACAAAAGCGATGATACATACGATCACAATCTGCATGCCCCACACCAGTCCGCTGCGGATCTTCTTTATGTACTCTCTCTTCCTGCTTCTTCTGACTCTGTGTCTTTTCATTCAAACCTCTGTCTTTTCTGATGATAGAATAAAAGGGACAACATACATTCCGTACTTTGTCCCTTCCTCTTGTTACTATTTTACTAATTCTT
>JAPFCT010000114.1 GCA_026169575.1 Faecalimonas sp. | reverse complement strand
GTACCAGGATGTATCGAATCGTTTTATTGTGCAGCCTGGATACCGGACAAGGATCTTAGGAGCACAGATGTATAAATATCAGCTGGATGGATTTCTCCACTGGGGATATAATTTCTATAATTCAGAAAAATCACTCTATCCGATCGATCCATACCGCTGTACGGATGCGTCGGGAGCATTTCCATCCGGGGATCCGTTCCTCGTATATCCGGGAGCAGACAGAAAGCCGGAAGAATCTATCCGTCTGATGCTGATGGATGAGGCGATGAATGATCTGAGAGCTATGTATCTGCTGGAGGATCTGACAGACCGGGATACCGTTCTTGGATGTATCGAACAGACGCCGGATGAGGAAGTGACATTTAAGAAATATCCGAGAAGTATTTCTTATCTGACGGATTGCAGAGAGCGGATAAATGAGGCGATCCGCTCCGCTATTCAGAAAAAGATTTCATGGAGCGGTGATACTGGGAAGGTGTCATCCGTGTATAGTTTTTAAATTGCAGCGAAAAATACTGATAAGAAGAGTAACCGAGCAGGTTTGCGATCTGCGAATAATTGTAATGGTTCTCGCGGATCAGTTTTTTCGCTGTTTCTATTTTCAGCCATGCAAAGTATTCCATGACACCGCAGCCTTTTTTCTTGTGAAAAATATTTTGCAGGTGAGAGCGTCCGATCATATTATCTTTGCAGATCTGCGCGACCGTCAGATGCTCGGAAATGTGCTGGTTTAAATACTGGATTACCTGACTGAGCAAAACATCATGGTCACGGTGCAGCATCGGATGCTCTGCTTCTCCATAGGAAAAAAGAGGTTCTTCTTCCGAATAGCGCCGAAACAGACTGATCAACATGGACTCCAGTGAAATCTTGATGATCTGTTCACTTCCGAACGCAGTGCGCGGATAGCGCTCCAGTTTACAGATATATGGATTGTTTAAAGGCGTATAGAACGTTTTTTTCGCTTCCGTGAGGATCTGTCCAAGATAAAACCCTTCGGTGGCATTGATAGTGACGATCCGGTCGCGGAAAAAATCCATGCACGGAGCATCACAGTCAAAAGAAATCACGATCAGATTTGGAGCAATCTGTCCATTTGCTCTCAGTGCGTGAAATTCATTCGGTTTATGAAAAATCATCTCACCTTTTTCCAGAACAAGATGCCGGTCTCCGGCAGTGACCTCAATGACTCCGTTGTCCACACAGAGAAGTTCCCAGAAATCATGGGATTCTCCCTCGTAGACAAAGTCTTTTGTATATTCAAAATAGTGGATCGAATAGATCTCTGTGATCACAAGATCCTCCACAAGAGAAATACTTTCATAAGCGCTCAAGCTGTTTTCATCCCCTCTTTAAAAATGTTTCCCCCAAAATGGATGTTAGAACAACGATGTCCGGGTTCAGAGACAGCCTGGTCTGTCACGAAGAAATAGGCAGACGGTTGACTTTGAACCCGGTATTATAGACTTATACTATTTTATGAAAAGAGAGATGTCAAGGAAAATAGGGAATTAAATTCTATATAGTGCGCTTTTTATAGAGAAAAAATCAAAAAACAGAGAATAAAATACCCTAAAAATCGTTAAAAAAAGGATCTTTGGCAGTTTGTTTATTTTTTCGCACAATATGCGGAATCGTATGCAGATAGTTGGCATCAGTTGTTTTTTGCTTTTTCGGCAAAGGCTGTTGTGACAAGATCTTTGTAAGGAACACGGGTTTTTAGTTCGCCGGAATCTTCGAGGATATCCTGAAGGAGCTCAAAGCTTTCTTCCTCAAAGACGAGGTTATTTTTCCAGGTGTCCTGATCGTAGTATCTTGTCACGATTGCTGCAATCGTATCGAGGTCCGTCTCTTTGAACTGCGGAGCAATCACTTCGGCAATTTCTTCTGGGGAGTGGGCGCGCACGAAATTCATTCCCTTTTGAAGTGCATTTGTAAATTTCTGAATGATCTCAGGACTCTTTTTGATATAGCTTTGTTTGGCGCAGAAAGCAGTGTATGGAACATATCCGCTGTCGGTTCCTAGAGAAGCCACGACGTGACCTTTTCCGGCAGCTTCCAGAGAAGTGGCATGAGGTTCAAATTCTACAGTGAAGTCCGAATCATCTTCGGAAAATGCGGCTGCAGTAGAGCCAAAATCAATATTCTGATTGATCTCCACATCTTTGGCAGGATCAATACCGTTTTGGCGGAGAATATATTCAAATACCATCTCTGGCATACCACCTTTTCGTCCGCCAAGCACTTTCTTTCCTTTCAGATCATCCCATGAGAAATCTGGCATTTCTTCCCGGGCGACAAGGAAGTTGCCTGCGCGCTGTGTCAGCTGTGCAAAGTTCACGACATAATCATTTGCCCCTTCGTTGTAAGTGTAGATCGAAGCTTCTGATCCCATAAAGCCGATATCCGCCTCACCAGAGAGAACGGCAGTCATTGTCTTATCGGCGCCAAATCCAGTGATAAGCGTGACGTCAAGCCCTTCTTTTTCAAAGTATCCATTTTCAATGGCCGCATACATCGGTGCATAGAAAATAGAGTGGGCAACCTCATTTAAGATGACCTTAGCTGGTTCTTCTTTCGAAGATTCTTCTGCTTTTTTACCGCCGCAGCCACTGACAGAGAGTGTGAGCATGGCGGCGATGGTCAGATATACAAATATTCGCTTTTTCATAATCTTTTCCTCCAAAAGATTTGTATGATTTTTATTAGTATATGAAATGGCAGGAAAATGTGTTTCCAAAATAGAACAATCGAAGATTGTCTGCCGTGTTGCTTTTTTGGGGAAAGGTATGATATAGTGAGTAACCGGAACACAAAGATTTCGTTATTTATAGAATGTTTGGGAGAGAGGTTATGGGAGAAATATTGATGCAGGCGGTTTCGTTTGTTGCGATTATTATTCTCGGTTATGTGCTGCGCAGCCGGGGCTTTTTTAAAGAAGAGGACTTTTATGTGATATCAAGGATCGTGCTGAAGATTACACTTCCGGCAGCGATTGTTTCTAATTTTTCCGGGATGAGCCTGGAGCCGTCGATGCTTCTGATCAGTCTTCTCGGTCTTGGTGGCGGGGTGATCCTGATCGGGACAGCATGGCTGATCAGTGCGGGAAAGTCAAAGGAAGAGCGTGCATTTTCCATTCTAAATATGAGTGGATATAATATTGGAAATTTTACGATGCCGTTTGTACAGAGTTTTCTTGGACCGGCGGGGATTGTGGCAACAAGTCTGTTTGATTCGGGAAATTCTTTCATCTGTCTTGGCGGGGCATACAGCATTGCTTCTATGGCAAAGGGGGAAGGCGGAGGATTTAAGATCGGGACGATCTTTAAGACACTGCTGAAATCTGTGCCGTTTGATGCGTATCTTCTGATGACGGTGTTATCGTTATTGCATCTGAGCCTTCCGGCTCCGGTTGTATCTTTTACAAAGATCATTGCAAATGGCAATGCATTTATGGCGATGCTGATGATCGGTGTCGGGTTTAAGCTGTCCGGCAACCGGGAGCAGATCGGAAAGATCGTTAAAATTTTAAGTGCGCGGTATGCAGTATCGATCGTGCTGGCGCTTGCTTTTTATTTTCTGCTTCCGTTCCAGCTGGAATACCGTCAGGCGCTTGTGATTCTCTGCTTCAGTCCGATCGCCTCTGCAGCGCCGGCATTTACTGGAGATCTCAAAGGGGATGTGGGACTGGCAAGCGCAGTAAATTCCATTTCCATTGTAGTCAGCATTGTTCTGATCGTGGGAGTCTTGCTTTTGATCTTGTAGAAGCGCAGTAGACAAATAATCATAGAGAAAGAAGAAAAACTGGTGAAAAGCCGGGAAAAGATTCGGGCACTGTTTATAGAGGAAAACTATAAATAGTGTCCGTTTATTATAAATAACGATTGGACGAAGACAATGCAGAAACCTATACTGGTAGTAGAGCATGTTTTCAGAATATTGCCGGGCAAAGGAAGAAAACACACTCGTAAAAAAAGAATCAGTCGTTTGGACAGATTTTCAAGAAACAAAAGAAACCAGGAGGGAATGAGATGAATTTAACAGATTCAAAAGCAAAGCTGGCGGCAGGAGGGGCTCTGTGTGGATTAGTGGCAGTGCTGCTGGCAATTTTCGGGAATCCGGGAAATATGGCGATCTGTATCGCATGTTTTATCCGTGATACAGCAGGAGCGCTTGGCATGCATCAGGCGGCGGTGGTACAGTATGCAAGACCAGAGATCATCGGGATCGTGCTTGGGGCATTTATGATTTCTATTGTGACGAAGGAGTACCGCTCAACGGCGGGATCATCGCCGATGATCCGTTTTGTACTTGGTATGATGATCATGATCGGGGCGCTTTTGTTCCTCGGATGCCCGCTTCGTATGGTACTTCGTATGGCTGCGGGGGATCTGAACGCCTATGTGGCACTGATCGGATTTGCTGCGGGAATCGCAACGGGGATCGCTGCATTAAAGAAAGGGTTCAGTCTTGGAAGAGCGCACGAGACAAATAAGATGAACGGTGCGGTACTTCCGGTGCTGATGCTTGGAATCCTTGTGCTGATCCTGATGGGATCGTCACTCCTGATCGCAAGTGAAAAAGGACCTGGAAGTATGCATGCACCGATATTACTGGCACTGATTGGTGGAATTGCATTTGGAGCACTTGCGCAGAAGACAAGGATGTGTTTTGCCGGAAGTATCCGCGATATTATGCTGATGAAAAACTTTGATTTGTTTTCTGTGATCGCGGCGTTGTTCGGTGTTATGCTGATCTATAATATTGCGACTGGAAATTTCCATCTCGGATTTTCCGGGCAGCCGGTTGCACATGCACAGCATCTGTGGAATATTGTCGGAATGTATATTGTGGGGCTGGCGGCAACCCTTGCAGGAGGATGTCCGCTTCGGCAGCTTGTGCTGGCTGGTCAGGGATCATCTGATGCGGCAGTGACTGTTGCGGGAATGTTTGTCGGTTCTGCGCTTTGCCATAATCTGAAACTTGCTTCAGCAGCAGCGGCCGCTGCAACAGCAGAGACAGAGGCAGTTGTCGGAGGACCTGCGATCCAGGGAAAAATTGCAGGAGTGATCTGTATTGTTGTGTTACTGGTGATTGCATTTGCGGGAAATAAGCGCAAATAGAGCAGTGGAAATTTAGCGCAGCAGAAATATCAGAAGGAAGAGAGGTTGAGCGTATGAAAGAGGTAGATGCAAGAGGACTTTCCTGCCCGGAACCGTTGATGATGACAGCAGATGCATTAAAAGATGCAAAAGGTCCGGTCAAAGTGCTTGTCAGTGAAGTGAATCAGAAAATGAATGTGGAAAAGTATGCAAAGAGTCACGGAAAGGCTTGCAGATCCAGAGATGTTGGATCAGAATTTGAGATTATAATTGAGTAAGAAAATAGAAAGCTGCATGAAATCATAAGAAAATACGTGAAAAAACAAAGGGAGATACGTTTTGCCGGGTGAAGAAATAGCATCAGGCGGGACGGATTTTCCTTTCTTTTTGTGAAGCACGGGAACATTTTTCCGATACTGTTTTTTGAAAAGTTTTCCGGTTACATCTATACTTTGAACAGCATATCATGTATAATAAATATATTGTGGTGCAAAAGGAAAGAGGACTTTCAAAGGCACAAAATGCGGGAGATTCCGCTTGAAATAGTAT
>JAPFCT010000336.1 GCA_026169575.1 Faecalimonas sp. | reverse complement strand
TCCATGCGAGTGTAAAGTTGATATTGGAAATGACCTTTCCGCCGTTTGCATGAATAGTTTCTGCAATCACGCGGATTTCATCGGTACCAGGCAGTGTCGTCTCTTCGTGTGTTGTCTCGGCAGGTCTTCCAAGATCGTCAACATCGTGGACTGTTTTGTTTTCACAGATGTCGAGTTCAAGATATCCTTTTGTCGCATTGAAGTATTCTCCGGAACTTGGGCTGGCAAAGAGAAGTGCATAGTCTGCTTCTTCATAGTTGTCTGTAAGTGTGATGCCGGATGTCTCAGCTAAGATGCTGTGAAGTTTTTCTGTGAGCGCTTTGGCAGTCTCTTCTTTTGAGGCGAATCCTTTTGCAAAGACTTTTTTGCCAGTCAGTTTTTCTGAAGTCAGAGGAAGGAGCTGCTCTTTATTTTTCAGAAGTACGACAGATTTTCTATGTACGTCGGCAGCATTTTTCCAGTGAACCGGATTGGCAACTACTTCTTTGGCAGTTTCCGGGTCACGGTATGGATTTTCAAATACGCCAAGTGCAAACATTTCTTTCAATGTATGTGCAGCTGCATTTGTGAGAGCCTCTTCCGACAAGGTGATCTGTTCTAAAGTATAACCGTCAGGAATCTTGTGTTCACCGTCTGTGTAGTATCCGTTTGTTCTTCGTTCGAGCGCTTCTTTTGCAGCGAATACATCAAAGGAACCGCTGATGATATCGACACCGGAGTTGACTGCAAGCGCGATTCGCTCAGGAATGTCGAGCTCTTCCACACCCCATGCCATATTGATTGTGATACCGGAGTCGCTGTTGATGTAGCCTTTGAAGTTCATCTGTGTCTGCAGAAGATCTTTTAAGAAGAACTGGTTAAATGCGAATCCGACCGGGAGCATTTCGATCGGGTTTCCATTCATGTCATACTGAATACTGCTCTTTCCGGCTGCCGGTTTTGCGTAGTAAGGCATGATCGAGGAAACATGGTTTTGGATCGAAGAACGGAATCCCGGCAGGTGATATTTCTGTAAACTATTTTCAGTCTGATACACGTTCCACTGTCCTTGTTTATAGTGCGGGTCAAATCCATTTTCACGCGCGCCGCCGCCCGGGAAATGTTTGACCGTCATTGCAACGCCGTCTGTTGTCACACCGTCTTTGCTTCCCTGCACACCCGGTACAAGACGGTCAAAAATATTGTTGATCAGTTCCGGATCTTCGCCGAATGTACCGTAAGTACGCTGCCATCTCGGATCCGACACGACGTCTGCCATATACATATATCCCTTTTTCATTCCGGTCGCGTCCCATTCTTCCCGGATACATTCTGCAAAATCATCGATCAGGTCAAGGCTGCTTCCCTTTACAGCAGCGGCGATTCCCATTGTTCCAGGCCATGTGGCGAACACGCCTGCGGCATCGTTCATACCGAAGACAATCTCCCCATTTTCGTTTCGAGAGTTGGAGACCATCAAAACCGGAATGGCATGTGATTCGCTTTCAGCGAGGGCGTTAAGCTCATTCATCCAGTCTGCCAGTTCGTCCGGCTTTGGGTTTTCCCGAAGGATAAAGTGGCGGATCCCCATATCTTTTACGGTATAAGTAGTTCCATGATATTTTTCTGCGTTAAAGATCGTCGTATCTTTTTCGATTACTTTTTCATCGAGAAGCCCGGTTTCATCGACTGCTTCTTTGTCTTCCTGGAAAGCTCCCATTTTTAAAGAGTTGATAAAGATCAGACCGATTTTTTCTTCGGAGGAAAGCTCCTCTGCGAGCGCTCTGGCACGTTCAGATGGCGTTTTTCTCCAGTCTTTGTAAGTATTTAATGTTCCGTCTCCGTTTAAATCTTTGAAATAGAGTCCATCGGCTTCGATCACATTTTTTGCTGTCACACCGATGGTAGGACCATTTTGGTTTTTATAGTAGCGGATTTGTTCAGTTGCTTTTCTTGCTGACATTCTTTTTCTCCAATCTTAGAAATTTATCCTTTCAGAACTGCCTGGTCAGGTATTTTCTGAGTAGTTTCCTGAGTAGAAATGACACGGAAGATTCTGAAGGACATATCGTTATTTTATCGTATTTTCTGAGATGGGATATTAAGAAATATGCTATAATATTATTAAAATATGCGATTTCATAAAAATGGGAGATGTCAGGAGGAAAAGGAAGATGAAGACAGAGGAAGAACTGGTGCAGACTGCCAGAGTCTTGCATAAGGCGCTGAAAGTTGATCTGACGGTCTATGATGGGGACCGAAGCTGTCTTGTTCAATTCACAAAAAATCCATATCCGGAAGAATTATGTGGAAAACTTTGCGATCATCCGGAGAAAATGTGGAAACAGTTAAAAAAAGCGAAGGAGGACAGCGTATTTTACCGGTATTTGCCGGAATTTCACCTTGTATGCATGGATCTGAAGGTGGTAAAGGAAGACAGCAGCTATTATCTGTCGGTGGGGCCGTTTCTGACGGAGCATTATTCAGAACAGCTTGTTCTGAAAATCCTTCACAGCCAGAAGTTATCACTTTCCCGGAAAGGAAAGTATGAGTCATTGTATTCTCAGTTTCCGTATTTTTCCAACCGGGCAAAGTCTGTGGCGGAGGTAGTCTTATATCTGATCAGGACATGCCCGGAATGGAAGCAGATCCCGGTCATTTATGAGGAGACGTCCGATCAGGAAGAACAGTTAAAGGAGACCAGGCGGGAGCGGGAAGATCTTCTTGAAAAGACGGATGTACTGCTGAATTACGAGACAGAACGGCGGTGGAGAACGGCGGTGGAAGAGGGAGACTTTCAGATGGCAAAGAGAGTGATCTCACAGATGAGTAAAGGAGAGTTTTTCTACCGGACACCGGATAATCCGCTTCGCTCACAGAAAAATTTATTATTTACAGTCAACACGATCTGTCGGATCGCAGCGGTAGATGGAGGGGCAGATGTTGTGAGTGTCCATGGACTCAGCGATCTGTTTGCGATCCGCATTGAGCAGGCAAAAAGCGGGCTGGAGACAGCGATATTGGAGGAGGAGATGCTGCGCGCATACTGTCAGATCGTGATGGAGACAAAGACGAAAGGACATTCGGCGCCGGTTGCAAAGGCAATCCAGTATATGTATACATGTTTTGACCAGCCGCTTACAATGGAGAAGATTGCCGGGGCGATTCATTTTAGTCCTGGGTACTTGTCGAGAACTTTTAAAGCGGAGATGCATGTGACAGTCGGAGAATATCTGAACCGTCTTCGTGTTGAGAAGGCAGCAGGGATTCTAAGAACCGGAGATTTCCCGGTTACGGAGGTCGCGATTATGACCGGGTTTTCCAGTTATGCGAAGTTCAGCGTAGAGTTTAAAAAATATATGGGAAAAACAGCCCGGGAATATGTGGCAGCGATTCATTGACTATCGGGGGAGAGTCTGCTATGATTGCATAAAATCAACTGACAGAGGAGGATATTATGAGACAAACGATAAAGGATCGGATGCGGGCGCTGAAAATGGAAAAAGAGAATAGTCTGAAAGAGGAACGGGAAAACTGAAAGAAAGTTTGAAGATGCATATCAGGATCGAAACAGGCATAGAAAAATTAAGATAAGAAAAGAAGCGGTAACCGAATGAGAAAGAGCGTGTGGAAAAAAAGAAGAAGCATATTTATGATTTTAACAATAGGTGCAGGGATTTTAGCAGGCAGTATGTTTCTGATCCGGGAAGACCCCGGTAGAAATGTGTTTGCACAGCAGATTGATGAAAATGGGGAAACTGTATCCGAAAAATCCAGTCAGGATGGAGAGAATCGAAATGACGGTGTGCAGGATGGAAACGTACAGGATGGAAAGAAGACGGAAAACTCGGACCGGGATGGAAGAATTGTCAAGGAACCGGAAGAGACTCTTGTGAAGGATCTGCTGGGAGAACTTACTTATATGCGGGTAACCCTCGGAAGTCGCTATCTCGGGCAGGAGGCGGAGTATGATATTTATGGAAAGCGGACGATCGTGCAGCCGAATGCCGGGGAGAAGCAGGTCGTGATACGCGATGGTGAGACTGCGAGGATTTTCTATGGGAAATACAGAGGTATCAAAGAATACGAGTCTTACACGGAACTGTCAGATATGCTGGATGCACAGTTTTTCCTGCTTCCGATCGCGAATCTGGGATTGACGGAGCAGATGGTCAGAGATCAAGGGTATGAGATGGAACTGACCGGGCAGGAACAGACCGAAGGATTTTTGACTGCGCTTTCGTATGTGGGGGCAGTGGACATTGAAGCCATGCAGCTGGCGGCAGTGCGGATCCGGTTTGATGAACTGTGCCGCCCGGAGACTGTGCAGTTCCTTTTGCAGTCGGAGACGGTTGCGGAAGAAGATCTCCGTGTCGTGGAGCAGGAATTGCAGCAGCAGTTTGCATATGATGATCTTGTGGAAGAACAGTCTTTTGAGGATCGATATAATGAAATCTTGTTAGAAATCCAGGAAATCGTTCCGGAAGAAGAGGTGACTGCAGAACAGTATATTGAAGATTTATCGAATGTGGCGCGGGCAGCCGATGAAAGTTTCCTTTCTATTTTAAGAGAGCAGTCAGAAGAGCTGATCCTGCAGGACGGGTGGGACCGCCGTGCGGTTTTTGCTTATCTGGAAGCAATCGATGCAAGATTTGGGGAATTCCGGGAAGATTCTCTGACAGAGATCCCGCAGGAAGTGTATTTAAAAGAACTGGAAGATCTGTTTGCGGAAGTACACAAGGTGGGATCAGACGTTTACACATATATGTTTGAAGTGAGCGGACTGAAAGCGAAAGAGAAAGCGCTGCTTGTCATTTCCCAGATGGGAGGATACATCGATGGAAATGAGATGCTCCAGCTGGCAGGAGAGTATCAGTTTGACAGTGAGATGCCGCCGCATGCGGAATTTCTGGAAGCATATGCGGCCTGCGTGCGGACCGCCTGGCAGAAAAAGAGCGGCGCTTATAAGATCCTGGATGATCAGAAGATCCATCAGTTCCGCATGTATATTGACAGACAGAATATTGCGTATGTGAGAACACACTTTGAAGGAAAGACCGACTATGAGAAGCTGAAAAACTATGCAAAACAGTATGAGTTTTCCTTATATTATGGGGAACCTTCCAGACACCATAATAAGATTCTGCGGAAAGGGAGATTCGAGGTGCAGGAGTATGATAAGGTGCTTACGCCGAACCGGCTGTCGGAATTTATCATCGATGTGCAGACCGGAGCATTTATTACGGAGTGGGATATTCTGAAAGTAGATGAAGTGACCGGGATTGTAAGTAGCACGGAGGCCTATCCAAACCAGAAAGCTGCTGAGGGAAAGACGATTGTGGATACAGAGTCTTTTAATTATGCACCGGCGAATCATGAGGAGGCACACCAGTGCCTTGATGTGCTTCCCGCATCCCCGGGAAAGAAAAAAGAAAGCACGATTTATCTTGAAAATAAGGTAAAAAAGACAATGAAGAAAGTATGGAAGAGTCCTGAAAAATATCAGTATAGAGAGCGGTATCGTTCGGCGAAGGATTATCAAAAAGAAGGAAAATAAAAAATGGTGGGAGGGAACGTGATGAAGAAGAATAAAAAGTGGCTGTGTGTGATACTGGCTGTGGCCGTATTGGGGAGTCTGACGGGCTGTGCAGAGCAGATCCCGGGAAAGACGACGATCAACAGTATTTTGAAGGAGGAGCCTTATATCAATGTAGTACTTGGAGAAGGGTATCATCAGCAGGAAGTCCGGTTTGATCTGAAAAATGACAGAGCAGTCATACCGAAAGATGTACAGTGGGGAATGCACAGCTACAGAGCGGGAACGGAAGTAGGGATCTCTTATGGAGAGAGCGAAGGAAGTGAGATCTATGAGTCAGATCCGGAAGTGAATCCGGAGTTATATGCAGATTCCTATCTGGATTCCATCCGGCAGCTAAATCTGAAAGTGTCTGATATCCGGAAGAACGATTATAATATAAAGGTTGTGAAGAAAAAACAGCTGGAGGCGTTTGAGCAGGAACTGGCGGTCATGTCCGGGGTCGTGATCAAAGGAGAATATGAGCTGACCGGAGTCAATATTGAGTTTGACCGCAGGTTCCGCCCGGTCAGGAAAAGTTTCAAACTGCAGGCGCTGGATGATTCGCAGATGCATGAGGAGAAAAAAGATGAGAAAAAATGTATCCAGGAATTTGGATACAATATAGGAAAAGTTCGGTTTCAGACTTCTTATCGGGATGTAGAGAAGAAGATACAGAAAGAATGGGAAAAGATTCTGGAGTCGGAGGAGACAGAGTAAGGCAGGTATTTTACCTGCCTTTTACATAGGTTTGATGTTTGTATGATAGATAGACGTTTCAGCGTGCCTTATAATAACATTTGTCTGAATGAATAACAAATGAACATAAATATAGAAGCGGACCCACGGTGTGCCGCAGAAAGGAACTGAACATGCTGAAACTGGAAAATATCAGAAAATCATATGACAACGTGACAATTTTAGATCAGATCAATCTTGAGATCGAAGAGGGGGAGATCGTATCCATTCTTGGACCATCCGGCTGTGGGAAGACGACTCTGCTGAATATGATCCTCGGGATTACGGATGCTGACAGTGGGAAGATTGAATTTCAGGGGGAAGATCTCACAGATGTGCCGATGGAAAAAAGAGGATTTAACATTGTATTTCAGGATTATGCACTGTTTCCGAATCTGAACGTATACAGCAATATCACTTATGGTCTGCGGAATAAACCACAGATTTCAACCAAAAAAGAAGTGGAAGAACTGATCGATCTGCTCGGTCTGAGGGAACATTTATATAAAAGGATCGACCAGCTCTCAGGAGGACAGAAGCAGAGAGTTGCGC
>JAPFCT010000335.1 GCA_026169575.1 Faecalimonas sp. | reverse complement strand
TATCATACCATTCTTCGACTCGAATTGTCAATAGTTTTTTTATTTTTTATTTTATTTGTACAATTCGTACAATTATTCGTCGCTCTTTTGACCGCTCTCCGTGATTTTCCAATATTGGAAAGCAATATCACAATATTGGAAGGCCTACCGCTCCCCACTGCTTCTAAACCCTCTTTTCTTCCTCCACTGATCTGCCTCTTTTTGACAGTTCTTCTTTGTCTTTTACCTAATTTCTAAAACTATCCACTTACTTCTGTTTTTTCTCTTCTTTTACGAACAAAAAACCTTCCTTCTTCCGGACATTTGTGGAAATTTTTTTCTAAAATTATGTTATAATAATTTATAGAAGTTGACGGGCCGGTTGCATGTGTGGCAAACCCTATGCGCTTCTTCAGAGTTTTCTTCTCTGAGCAAAAAATGGATTCTGTTCATTCGCACAATACTTTCTGTGAAACGTCCATTTTCCTCTACTATGCTAAGAGGATCCGGAGGTACTCCCGTTTTCCAGATCCTCTTTACACATCTTCTCCGTTGTATTTCCCCTTATTTCTATTTTTATCTAATGTATCGTAAAATACTTACTTTATCAAACGACTGAATCATCAGCCTTTTCCCCATAAAAGGTCTCACTCTGGACAACTTTTCGCTTTTCTTTTCCGCGCAGAGTTACTTCCCCTGCATCTTATATTTTTCCTGCCCCAGAAGAATTTCAATCTGATCTGTATATTTCTCAAAAGCTGCCGGTATTGGATACTTTTCCTGAATTTCCTCCGGATGGATAAACAGCATCTGCTCCGTACATTTCTGCTCCAACTCATCCACCTTCATTTTATATCCAATCATATCCCACTCGATATGGCTGAAAATATGCTTTGCGCTTCCCAGCGATTGAATTCGCAGCGGAGAAAGACCAATCTGTCTGCAAAATGCAAGCGCCTCTTCTTCACTGAAATGTCCTTCCCTTCCCGGAAGTTCATACAAACCTGCCAGAAGACCTTTCGCCGGCCGTTTTTGTATGGCAACTTTCTCTCCATCCTGGAAAATAAAAATCGTCCGCTTCTCAACCTTTCTCGCCTTCGCCTTTGACTTCACCGGAAGTTCCATCACTTTTCCAAGCGCTCTCGCTCTGCACAGATGGCTCACCGGACATTCACCGCATTTCGCCATTCCGTTTGGTACACAGACAATAGCGCCCAGCTCGATCAGACCCTGATTAAAGTCACTCGCCGCCTCCTCCGGAATCACGCGTTCCAGCAGATACTCCATTTTTGTCCTCGTACTTTGCTTCATGATATCTTCATCACTTGCCAGGATCCTGGACAGCACGCGCAGTACATTTCCATCTACTGCCGGTTTTGGAATCCCGTATGCAAAAGAAGCAATCGCACCCGCAGTATAGCTGCCAATCCCTGCAAGACTCCGTATCTGCTCATAATCTCTCGGAAATTCACCGTCAAATTCCTGCATAATCTGGCATGCCGCCTTCTGCATGTTTCTGATCCGGTTATAGTATCCAAGACCTTCCCACAATTTCAGAAGTTTCTCTTCCTCAGCTTCCGCAAGTTTTTCTACCGTAGGCAGTTCCCGCATAAAGCGGTCATAAAATGGCTTCACCGCCTCCACTCTCGTCTGCTGCAGCATGATCTCAGACACCCACACCCGGTACGCACTTGGATCTTCTCTCCAGGGCAGCTGCCTTTTATTTTCCCGGAACCATCTTACGAGAGGATCTGCAAGCGCAGATAATTCCGGCGCGCCGAGCAGTACCGGAACTTCTTTCCGGATCCTTATCTCGTCTTTTTTAACTTCACAGTCATATGCCAGGATCTTTACTCCCTGCTTCTGTGCTTTTTCTAAAGCCTCTGCAAACTCTGGATGCGTCTTTCTGTTCGGTGTAAAATATTTGACATTCTTCATCTGGATTACAAAGAAAATGTATGCCTCATATCCTTCCTGCACTGCTTTGCACAATTCTTCTACATGTTTGACCCCGCGCTCTGTCGGTGCATCCGGAAATGTTACACTTCCATCTTCCTCAAGCGTCACGCCTTTCACTTCTACAAAGATCTTGCGGCCATCCTCCTCGGCATACAGATCAAATCTAGAATTTCCATAAGTCACTTCCTGCCGCAGCAATTCCGGCTTTCCACAGAGATTCCCTTTCTCGATCCACTCTTTTACCGCACTGTTTGGAATCTGGGAATCTACATTGATCAGTCGGCTTCCCTTCCTGACACAGATCAGATCCCACCTTGTCTTCCGCTCCGGATTGTCGCACTCCTGCACATAGACAAGCGCTCCCGGAACAAACAGTTCCGCGCACCGCCCCGTATTTTTAACGTGTACCAGCTCCCTTCGCCCTCGGATCTCTACATGTGCAGTAAACCGGTTCAGACGCTCTAGAAAATATCCCTTCTCAATTCTCTCATACTTCATTTTTTTACTCCGCAGCCTTACATACTTTTGCCCACTCGCTCTCCTTAAATCCCGGAATTGCAAAATCTTCTCCGAGAAGGATCGGCCGCTTCACTAACATTCCGTCTGTTGCCAGAAGCTTATACTGTTCCTCTTCCGTCATCGTCGGCAGTTTGTCCTTTAACGCAAGCTCTCTGTACTTCATCCCACTCGTGTTAAAGAAACGCTTCAGTGGAAACCCGCTTTTCTTATGCCATTCTCTCAGTTCTTCCTCTGTCGGGCTGTTCTCTACAATATGTCTCTCCTCAAATGAAACACCATGCTCCTGCAGCCAGTTTTTCGCCTTCTTGCAAGTTGAACATTTTGGATACTCTAAAAATAAAATACTCATATGATACCTCCTGATCTTAACCGTTTTATTTTAACTGTTTTTAATAAATTCTGTATGACACTTCGGGCAGGTGATACAGATCTTGCCTTTTCCCTTCGGCACCCGTATCTTCTGTCTGCAGGACGGGCACTTATAAATATGATGTGTCTTTCGCTGTTCCAGATACCCCTTCTCGCGTTCCAGAAATGCGGACGCTTTTCCTCTCAGTTCTAAAAACTTCTGATTCTCCTCCGCTCTCTTCTGACAGTTCCTTGAGAACATCCGGAAATAGCAGAGAAAAACGAGCAGACACGCGAGCGTATTACAGAAAGTATTGCGAAATCCCATCGCAAGAAACAGCAGTACGACCGCTGTTCCGAGCAGGAACTTGCTCAGAGAGTCTACCCCGTAACGTCCTATCATAAAATTTCTGAACTTATCCTTCATCTTTCTTCGCCCCTTTGTTTTATTCTTCCTACATCTTCTCCGAAACATCCTCAAAAGTCAATCCATTTTATCGAATCTTTATAATCTATATATAGTTTTAATAGCCTTTGCAAAAAAAGAAAAAGCAGAAACATTTCTCATCCAGGTTTTCTTATTTCCCCGGAGCACGTTTCTGCTTTCTCCCATTGATATTTAACCAGTATACTGTGCCATTATGCCGAAAGTGAATGAGACAGTACACAGGCGTTACAGTACTTTTGACAGAAATTCTTTCAGTCTCGGATGTTTTGGATTTTCAAAAAATTCCTTCGGTGTACCGCTCTCTTTCACCTGTCCTTCGTCAATGAAGAGAACACGCGTTGCAACTTCTCTTGCAAATCCCATCTCGTGTGTGACAACAACCATCGTCATTCCGTCATCTGCAAGTTCTTTCATCAGGCCAAGTACTTCCCCGACCATCTCCGGATCCAGCGCAGATGTTGGCTCATCAAACAACATCACATCCGGATTCATTGCCAGCGCCCGCGCAATCGCGATACGCTGTTTCTGTCCTCCTGACAGCTGTTTTGGATATGCCTCCGCCTTGTCCGGAAGTCCGACGCGCTCCAGAAGTTCTTCTGCCTTCTTCGCCGCCTCCTGCTTTGACAATACCCCAAGTTTCACCGGCGCCAGCATAATGTTTTCCTTGATCGTCAGATGCGGGAACAAATTAAACTGCTGGAATACCATCCCCATTTTCTGTCTTAATTTATTGATATCGCAATTCTTACTTGTAATATTATTCCCCTCAAACCATACCTCTCCGCTCGTCGGTACTTCCAGAAGATTCAGGCATCGAAGGAATGTGGATTTCCCGGAACCGGAAGGTCCTACCACTACTACTTTTTCACCTTTTTCAATATGCTCATCAATTCCTCTGAGCACTTCATGTCCATGAAATGATTTTTTTAAATTCTTAGTTATGATCACCTTGTGCCATTCTCCTTTCAAATATATTTAAAAGCTTTGTCAGTCCCAGTACGATCACGAGATAACATGCTGCTGCCACATAGAGCGGTGGAAGAATATCGTATGTAGAAGAACCGATATACTGCGCTGCCTTTGTCAGATCTGTCACAGCGATAACACCTGCCACCGATGTCTCTTTGATCAGTACGATAAACTCATTTCCAAGTGCCGGCAGGATATTTTTGATCGCCTGCGGAATGATGATCTCTTTCATCGTCTGAAGATAATTCAGTCCAAGAGAACGTCCGGCTTCCATCTGCCCCTTGTCGATCGACTCGATTCCCGCACGGATGATCTCCGCCACATACGCGCCGGAGTTAATTCCGAAGCAGACTGCCCCGACCAGAAGCGCATTTGTATCTCTGGATGTAAAGATCAGGTTATAAATGATCAACAGCTGCACCATCACCGGTGTCCCACGGATGATTGTAATATAGATATTACAGATTTTATTAAAAATCCACAGTTCTTTCCGCTGTACTGCACTTACTTTTACTACTGCCACTAAAAGTCCGATCGCAATTCCGATCAGGATCGCAAAGATGGAAATCAGGATCGTAACCTTCAACCCATCTAAATATGCCAGATATCTCTGGTCTTTGATCACCGCTTTATAAAAAGCATCCGAGAAATTCTGAAAAAATCCCGTCATAATAATTCCTTTCATTCGTTCTCTCCTTTTTCATTTACTCTCAAAGGGGCTGCCGCAAAAATCTGGATCTTCCAACTCCCTTTTTTCGGGAACTCTGGAACATCCGCCTTTTGCAGCAGCCTCCCCTGCAGTTTTTTTCGTCTTACTACTGTTGCTTCTTTGTCTGCTTATTCACTCTGTACATGATTTGCTGTGAACTCTTCTACTTTTCCGTCTTCTACCAGCTGATCGATTACTTTGTTAATGTCTTCTAACAGTTCTTTGTTTCCTTTTTTCACGGCGATCGCATATTTATCCTCGAATAACGTTCCGTCTAATGTTGCCAGCTCCGTATTTGCTGCCACAAGTTCCTCTGCCGGATATTTATCCATAACGATACAGTCGATCTTGCCATTTTTTAAGTCTTCTGCTGCCTGTGCAAATTTTGTGTAACGCTTTACTTCCTTCGGATTACAGTTGTCTTTGTTAGACACCCAGATATCTGCAATATTTCCCTGCTGCACTGCAACAACTTTTCCATCCAGGTCTGAACCTGCCAGCGCTTCTCCTGCCGGGGCTACTGCCGGATTCTCTTTATTTACTACGACAACTTCTGTAGAATTTACATATTCATGTGAGAAATCCATCGCCTCCTCACGCTCCGGGCTGATCGATACTCCGGCTGCAACAAAATCTACCTTTCCGCTCTGTACTGCCGCAAGCGCTCCGTCGAAATCCATGTTTTTGATCTCAAGCTCTTTTCCCATCTCATCTGCGATCGCTTTTGCGATATCCATATCGATTCCGACTACTTCATTGCCTTTCATGTACTCATACGGTGCAAATCCGGCTTCTGTACCGACGATCAGTTTGTCTGACTTCGCCTCTTCTTCCTTGCCTCCGCATGCTGCCATAGAAATCATCATTGTCCCTGCTACTAAAATCCCTAATACTTTCTTTATTTTCATAACGCTTCCTCCACTTGAATTGTTTTTGTATGTTTATTCGTCTATATTGCATATTATACTACGCTTTTCATAAAAATCAAGTGGTTTTTGCAAATTTATGCATATTTTATGCAAACACTGCAAAATAAAGCAAAACGAGGGCTCCGAGGACGATCCGATAATAACCAAATACTTTGAAATCATTCTTTTTGATATAACCCATCAAAAACTTAATCGCAAGTACTGATACAACGAATGCTACCAGACATCCGACGATCAGCATCGCCGCCTCCATCGCGGTAAAGGAAAGACCAAATTTTAAAATCTTTACAAAGCTTGCGCCGAACATAACCGGGATCGCAAGGAAAAATGTAAATTCTGCCGCCACATACCGCGAGGTTCCAAGCAGAAGTGCGCCGACGATCGTTGCACCCGAGCGTGATGTTCCCGGTATCAACGAAAGCACCTGCCACCCTCCGATGAGCAGTGCAGTCTGATAGGATAGCTGTGACAGCTTCGTCACTTTCGGTGTCTTTCCTTTATTCCAGTTTTCTACAATAATAAACAGAACTCCATACAAGATCAGCATGGCAGATATGATCTCCGGTTTATGCAGATGCGCTTCCATCCAGTCATCAAATAAGATTCCGATCACACCTGCCGGGATACATGCCACGATTACTTTCATCCAGAGCTGGATCGTCCACGCCTTTTGCTTCTGTGTCTTTTTCGGCGAGAACGGATTCAGCTTATGAAAATACAAAACAACGACCGCCATGATCGCTCCAAGCTGGATCACAACATTGAACATCTCTTTAAACTCTGCGCTCGCTCCAAGCTTAATAAACTCATCTACAAGGATCAGATGCCCGGTACTGCTGATTGGAAGCCACTCTGTGATCCCTTCCACAATCCCAAGCAAGATTACTTTTAACATTTCTAACATTCTCTCTCCTCCTGACTTTTCTGAAGAATTTTTTCAATTACCTTTGCCACTCCATCTTCCTCATTGGAATCTGTGACAATATCTGCCGCCTCTTTCACTGCTTCCTGCGCATTTCCCATCGCCACGCCGCAGCCTGCTTCCCGGATCATGGAAATGTCATTCCACCCATCTCCAAATACGATGATCTCCTCCCGGGAAATTCCAAGCAGCTCTGCCAGTTTTAACATCCCCTTTCCTTTGTCCACTCCGTCTGCATTCACTTCTATATTATTTGACAATGCCCGTGTAACTGTTACATTCTCCATCTGCTCCAGTTCCCGGAGTGCCTGCATCTTTTCTGTCTGATCTGCAAAGATCGCATGTACCTTATCTACCCCGCCCGGAAATTCTTGCATCTTCTCTCTGAGATTTTTTACTGCCTTGCGGGTCGAACGCACATACGCTGCCATCGCAGGGGACTCCATCATCTGGTCTACTCTTTTCAGGTCGGATTCACTGATATACCCGATACCCTGAAAATAAATCTCTTGTAATGTATCATATTTATCGTAGATATCCAATATTTTTTCTGCAATTTCTTTCGGAACCGGCTGTTCATACAACACCTTTCCTTCTTTCGCATCAATGATCCTCGCACCATTAGAAGTAAGTGCATAGCGGATCCCGCTCACTTCCATGATTTCCTTTGGCACTCCTGAAAATGGCCGCCCGGTAGCAGGAAGCACGGTCATGCCCCGTGCCGCCGCATCTTCCAAAGCTTTCTTTGTACGCTCTGTCAGTTTCTTCTCTCCGGTCAGGATCGTCCCATCCAGATCAAACCCTAATAATTTATATTCCAGCTCCACTTTTCCTATCCCTTCCTTTCCTTTTGTCCTCTTTTCTTTTTTTGAACTCTTTTTCACTGTATTTCACAGTTCAACTTTTCTGCTATTTTAACAGACATTGAAAAAGAAATCAATTTGTACTATAATGTAGAACAATGTGTCTTCTGACACAATTTTTCAGAAAGGATCCAAGAACTATCATGTATTTTCACTTTCAAAAACGATACGTTTCTGCTTCTGCCGGTCTCTTATTTTTGATGCTTTGCTGTTGTTTTTTGACTCCGGTTTCCGTCCATGCAGCAGACGCTTCTCTTTCCGAAGAAATGCTTGCCGCGCACAGCGCGCATCTGTCAGACATCACGGATTCCCTTGAACTTATGACAGATCAGACAGAGGAAATGAACCTTCTGCTCGCAGAGGCACAGATCCATGAGTCCCGGCAGTACCGGCTGATGAAGCTTCGCATCCAGTGGCTCTATGAGACCGGCTATCCTTCTTTGTTGGAACAGCTTCTGAGCGCCTCTGATTTTCCGGATTTTCTCAATCGCTCTGAACTGATCCATACACTGATCAAGTATGACCGCGAACAGCTCAAAGAGCTTTCCCGTCTCCGCAGTTCAATTGAAGAAGATGCCGCGCTCCTCTTACAGCAATGCGATCTGCTTCGGAACTCCCGCGAAATACTCTCTCTGAAATACGAAGAACTGCTTTCTCTTCTGGACGAACAGTCTGACAGCAAGATTCCTTCTGCATTTCTGGAAACTTCCAGCCGGATTTCCAGTCTGATCGCCCGTGCCGATTCCCAGATTGAAACCGGAAGACAGACTGCCGCCCAGGCAGATACCGTCCTTTCCCCTGACCATTTGGACTCTGACGGGTTGCGGGAGCCTGATCTTTCTGTTTCTCCCGACGGTTCTGATAAGGAGACAGAGAACTTAGAAAACTCTGGAACAGATACGAACATCACAGATACCGCAGACGGCGAGGACATCGAAGACGAAAGCGATGAGATCGCCCCGCCTCCTTTTGCACCTCCTCCGTCTTTCTCTGTATCTGCATCTGAAAGTCTTCTCCTTGCCGCACTCATCCAGTGTGAGGCCGGCACCGGAGACTATGATGCCATGACTGCTCTGACTTCCTGCATCTTAAACCGGGTCAGCAGTCCACTCTTTCCTGCTACGATCTGCGGCGTCATCGAATCCGAGCCACTGTTTTCCTCCGTATCTGACGGAAAGCTGGACGCCCTCCTTGCCGGCGAGGTCCATCCAACCTGCCAAAGTGCAGTCTGTGATGCAATCTCCGGTGTGAATCCGATCGGCAGCTGCCTGTACTTCTCCCCTTCCTCCCAGTCAGTTCCGGGAATACGTTTTGGCAGGTTTACATTTTATTAATTTGCATATTTCAGGATTTTATTGTATAATAGGTGAACAGGTTATGTACTAATGTGAAAGGAAAATATGGCATGAATACAAAAGTAAAGCGCATGATACATACATTGCTTGGCTGCACACTTGCAGTTTCGATGTATCTTCCATGCACCAATGTGTATGCTACTGACACGGTCGACAGCCTCGAGAAGAAGACAGATGAGCTCTCAAGCGAACTTTCAAAAGTGAATGAAGAACTGTCCTCTCTCAGCAGCGAGCTGGATTCTACCATTTCCAAAGTAGAGTCTACCGCCAATGCGATCGAACTTACAAAAGTCAGTCTTGCAGATGCACAGGCAAAAGAAGCTCAGCAGTACAGCGATATGAAGCTTCGTATCAAATATATTTACGAAGCCGGCGATCTTTCTTTTTTAGAATTACTGTTTTCTGCTGAAGATATGACCGATTTGTTAAACAAAGCCGATTTCATTCAAAACATCAGTTCTTACGATCGTAAGATGTTAGACGAACTGCATAATACCAAAGTGGAGATCCAAGAGCAGCAGATGCTCCTGGAAGATGAGAAGGAAGCTTTGGTCACACTCCAGACACAAATGAACCAGAAATGCAGTGATCTGCAGGCAAAAGCAGCTTCGACAAGCACTGAACTGAGTAATTACTCTGATCAGCTCGCACGTGCGAAGGCAGCTGCAGAAGCGGCAGCCAGAGCAGCCGAGGAACAGCATCGTCTTGAACAGCAGCTTGCCCAGCAACAACAGCAACAGCAGCAGCCTGCTCCATCTCCAGGTGTTCCTGACCAGCCAGTCAGCCCTCCGGTATCCCCGGATCCAGGGCCGCAGCAGCCGGATTCCGGAAATACAACTCCGCCTTCAGGTGGTACAAGTCTTGGAGTATTTAAGATTACGCACTACTGTCCGTGTTCACTCTGCTGTGGAGAATACAGTAATGGGATCACTGCCAGCGGCACGACTGCCCAGGCAGGAAGAACGATCGCGGTGGATCCTTCTTTGATCCCGCTTGGAAGTTCCGTGATCATCAATGGACACACATACGTTGCAGAAGATACCGGCGGAGCCATCAAGGGAAACCGTATTGATATTTTCGTCAGCAGTCACAGCGAGGCGCTCGCAAACGGTGTTTATTATGCAGAGGTTATTTTACCATAAGAATGATTGAAAATTAAATATTGAGAAACCCGATAATAGATACAAAAAAGTACATAAATGGTGGAGCCGCCAATGGCGGCTCTCAAAAAAAGGATTCCTTATGGGCGGCATGAAATCCACCCTCCGGAATCCTTTTTCTATATTCTGATTTTTCTGTCTCAGTCCCGACTGGCTATTGGTAATCAAATACATCGATCCACTTCATCAGGAACTCTTTCTCCATATCATTTTCTTTGGAGAGCTGTGCTGCTGCCACGATTGGGAGCCACTGCTGCACATACTGCTTTGCCGTATCGCTCTTCTTGCAGAATAACTTCAGATACAGATCTGCTTTCTTCTGATCTTTCAGTGCAAATAAGAGATAGGTCATCGCTGCGTCTGCGCTTGCATTTCCCTGGGTTGCATGTGCCCAGTCGATCACTGTCATCTTACCGGTCTTACTTACGATCACATTGCTTGGATTGAAATCTCCATGACATACTTTATCATGCTTTGGCATACTTTCCAGTCTTGTAAGCAATTCATATCTTGCAGTCGCATCCAGATCTTTCAGCTCGTTGATCTGACGTGCAAGCTTATCTTTCAGTTTATTCAGGAGCGGATTTCTCTTGCTCTGTACCTGAAGCTGGAGGTCTACGAAATCTTCCATATATTTTTCAAGATTAGCAGGATCGACATTCATCATCTCTTCCAGTGTCTTTCCCTCTTTGCATTCGATCACAAGCGCCCATCTTCCATCTATCTGTGTCACTTGTTTCACTTTTGGAATGTCAAGTCCTGTTGCTTCTACTCTGGCTGTATTCAATGCTTCATTAAATACATTTGCCTTTGGATGTTCTTTTCCAAAAATCTTCACGATCCCGTCTTCTGTCTTATAGACTTCTTTGTGTGCACGTTTTACGATTAAGTTGCTCTGCTCTAATTTCATATCGGTTCCCTCCTATAATAGAATTCCGTCATCGCTGTTCACAGATTGTACTTTGCTTTTCTTATTAATAATCTGTAAACAGAATGGATATTTCTCCTTGTTCTGATTTGATATTGCTATTATATACCTTTTTTGACGATTTGGAAAGAGTTTTTGTATAATTTTTAACATTTTTTTTGTATCATTTTTTATTGTTATTTTCTTAACAAAATATCTTTTTACTATTCTTCTGATACACCTTCCCGATTCCTATAGCATCTCAGGATCTGCTCCGCCACCTCTTCCGGCTCTGCATTTCCTTTCGGGGAAGTGCAGACATATTTTGGATAATCGCTGTCTTTCATTCCTTCTATCAGAATGATATCCGCCTCCGGGAAAAATGAAAGCAGCATTTCTACTGTAACTTCCGGGATCCGTTTTGTCACAAGAAACTGATTGCCCGAAAAAACAGCAGTCCCATAAGCTCCCGCCTTCTGATGCTTATAGCTGTCTGTCCCCGGAACATCACTTTCAAATTCATGCCCGTCATGTTTCACAACTGCCACCGCATACCCTTTTTCCGTGAGAAGGGGAATGATCTTTTGAATCAGCGTTGTCTTCCCCGTATTTTTATAACCGCTGACAGCAAAGATCAGCGGCTTTCCAACATTCTTACCCACACTTTTTCTCCTTTTTTTCTTCCTTTTCCGGTTCCGGGCGGAATTTCCAGCAGACAGTTACATCCGTGAAGAGAACTTAACGTTCCGGATGCATTTTTCCCTTCCCACATGACTATTCCATTTTCCCAGCGCGCGCGCACAAATCGCGGCACATTACTGGTCTTCTCAAAAGTTTCCACAAGAATCCCCTCCCGGTATTCCGGCTCATAATAACTCCCTCCGGTCAGCTGCTCCAGCACCGGCGGCACAAATAATTCCATATTTACAAAAGCCCCGTATGGATTCCCCGAAAAACTTAAAACCGGAATGTTCTGATAACTTCCTCCCATCACCGGGGATCCCGGCTTCATTTGCACTCCATGAAAACAGATATCTGCCCCGAGCATTCGATATGTCTCTTCCACAATATCTTTTTCCCCGACAGATACGCCTCCGATTGTCAGGATCAGATCTGCTTTTTGCTCCTGCACTTTTTCGATCGCAAGCTTCAATACCGCGGCATCGTCCTTCACTGTTTCTGTCCATACAATCTGTACACCAAGTTCTGATAGACGGCCACAGATAAGGTACAGATTGGAATTATAGATCCTGCCAGGCATTAAGGCTTTTCCTGGATCAGTTAATTCATTTCCGGTCGCAATGACTGCTGCGCGTACATTCCGCACAACTTTTGCACATGCATATCCCATTGAGGCAAGAAGCCCGCATTCTGTAGCCCCGATACGCTCCCCTCTCCTCAACAGACAGCTATGTGCCGGATAATCTTCTCCTTCCCTGCAATAATTTTCATAAGCTTGCTGTTCCTGAAACAGATAAATTCCATCTGAGACCTCCTGCACATCCTCCTGACGGATAACGGTGTCTGCCCCTGCCGGGACCGGCGCTCCGGTCATCAGACGTACCGCCTGCTTTTCTCCCACGGTCTGTCTGGAAACTTCCCCTGCATAAATCGTGTCAATCACCCGCAGAAAGATTCCATCCATTTCATTTGCCCCTGCAGTGTCCACACTGCGGATCGCATAGCCATCTAACGGTGATCTTGGAAAAGGAGGCTGTGCATACCTGCTGCATACATCTTCCCACAGGATCCGCCCAGGAAGTTCCAACAGTGAGATTTCCTCCCACTCGCTGATCGGCTGCACGTTCTCTAACATTTTCTCAATAGCTTCCCGAACCGGAATCCTCTGCATCTCTGATGTTTTTCTCTCTGTTCTGTTTAAATACAGATGGTATTCCTCTTCTGTGTTGATATTCTCCCACTGCACATTTCCAGGCTGTATATTTCCAGGATCCAGAAGCATCATTTCCTCTCTCATCTGTCCAAGCAGATTTTGCAGTTTATAATCTCCCTGCTCGATCTGCCGGCGGATCAGCGGGAGCATTTCTTTCGTGTAGATGCCCGGAAACGGACAGATCTTCCCCTCTCTTTTAAAAAAGACTGGTCTGTTCTCCTGCTTCCAATGTCTGCGCAGGCACTCTGCCATACTCTTGCTTATTTCCGGCATATCACACGGCACAAAAAGGACTGCCTGCTCCTCGCAGGCAGTAAGCACACTGTATATCCCTCCAAGAGGTCCTTTTTCTTTTTCGATGTCCTCCACAAGTATCGTATCTCCAAATGTCTCTTCGGGAGAACTTCCTTCCTCCCACGCATACAATGCCTTGTCCTCCACAGAAATATAAAGTCTTCCAACTCCCACCAGAGCCCCGGCGATCTTCTTCCAGAACACCGTTTCCTCCACCGGCAGAAACGCTTTCTTTCTGCCATGCATCCGGCTGTTCTTTCCTCCTGCTAAAATACACGCTGCAACTTCTGTCTTCTGTTGTCTCCATCCTCTCTGTTCACTCATCCGTCTTCTCCCATGTAATCGCATCCAGATAACATACACGGACACATGTAGGTTCGTGCCCTTCCCTGACACGATCGATACAACCGTCACATTTTTCCATCGTTCCATTTTCATGGAAGCGGATCACCTGGAGCGGACAAACTGATGCACAACTCCCACACCCGCTGCACAATTCCTGCCGCACAAGGATAAATCCGGTTTCCTCTTCCTGATAGATTGCATTCTGTGGACAGACAGCTGCACATTTTCCGCAGTGAATACACCCCGGACAGACTGTTTTTTCAAATGTTCCAGATGCGTCTACCACCTTCTGAAATGTGCGGAAGCTCGGCACCACTTCTTCAATATCATGGTGTGCATCCAGGCAGGCAATATGACATGCATAGCATCCGATACATTTCTCCCTGTCAAATTTCAGTCGATATGGCATTGTCCTCTTCCTTTCTCTTCACATTGCAAAAATAACTTTTATATCCTGGAAATCCTGAGATCGGATCCAGATAGGTAAGAGGAATCAGTTCATTTGCCTCTCCCTTTTTATTTCCATGATAAATATGTACGCTTCCCGCCAGGTTATTTCGGGCTGCTGCCGCAATTCCTTCCATACTTCCACCCGGGGATGAGACTGTCAACACATCTCCCTCCCGAATCTGCAGCGCTTCCATATCCGATGGATGCATTTCCACCAGAGTTGCCTTCTCCAAAGCTGCAATCCACGGAACTCTGTTCATCCGTGAATGAAAATACTGCGGTTTTCTGGAACCGGTATTCAGAATCAACGGATACTGCTCCCGGTCCACACCACTTATTTCCCTGAAATCCCGATAAACCGGAAGCCCTTCATAGCCGTGGGAGTCTCTGTATCTTTCCAGCACTGTGGAGACAAATTCTGCCTTTCCGGTCGGTGTTGAAAATCCCTCATGCTCATAGCTTTTCTCATCTCCAAAGACCAGATGTTTCGCCCTGCCCCCTTCCTGATGCCCGCGCAGATCTTCTGCGCAAAGTCCGGAAGGTTCCAGGATATAGTTCATATATGCTTCATAGCTTCCGAAAAGCACCGGATCTTCGAGTCCCATTCTGCGCGCCAGCTCCTGAATGATCTGAATATCATTTTTCGCCTCTCCAAGCGGCGGGATTGCCGGTTCAGAAAGTCTGACCATTCCTCCACGCATCGACTGTATCTCTTCCCTCTCCATGAAAGTTGCAGCCGGCAGTACAATATCTGCCATATCGCTGGAATCCGATAAAAACAGGTCTACATTGACATAGAAATCCAGCTTTTTCAGCGCCTTCTGAAGATGTGACGGCTTTGGCCACATGCGGTGGTTCATCCCAAATGCCACAAGTGCCTTCAATGGATATGGATCTTCGTTTAAAATGTAATCTGCCAGTTTGGTGCACTGTGCCTCCTCGCACGGCAGATCAAACCATATCGGAAATTCCCGTTCTCCGATCGCTTCCTCACCATGATATCGCTTTACTTTCCCAAATTCATTCAGCGGGGCGGAAACCGGCTGTTTTGCCAGATGCCCTCCCTTTCTGTCATAATTTCCACTCAGCCCTACAAGCATATGGACTGCCCGGTAATTCTGCACGCCATTGATGTGATGCACGACAGTCGCCGCTGAAAACATGATCCCGGCAGGACCGTTTGTCGCGTACAGTCTTGCCGCCTCAGAAATCTTCTCTGCCGGAACCCCGGTGACCGTTTCTGTATATTCCGGCGTAAATTGCTTCACATATGCCCGGTATTCTTCAAATCCATGCACATACTTTTCCACGAACTCATGATCATACAGATCTTCCTCGATCATAACATGCGCCATCCCAAGTGCCAGCGCCCCATCTGTCCCCGGAAGCAGGCGCAAATGAATATCCGCCTCTCCTGCCGTAACTGTATTTCTCGGATCTACTACAATAATTTTCACGCCGCGCGCTTTCATTCCCCGGTACATGCTGCCCATCGGCGTATTCGAGTGGTACAGATTCGATGCCCACAGCATAACGGTACTGGAGTTCGCAAGATCCGGAAAACAAATATTAGTTCCATAAATTGATTTCCATGCAATATTCGACGCCTGAAAGCAGGTGCTTGATTCTGTGCAATAATTCGGTGAACCATATGCATTTGCAAGACGAAGGAGCGCCGGCCGGTACCATTTCGGATAACCCGCATAGAAAACAGTCGCGCGTGCCCCGGATTCTTCCCGGACAGTCAGCAGTCTCTCCGCGATCGTCTGGTATGCTTCCTCCCAGCTGATCCGCACAAACTGCCCGCAGCCTTTCTCTCCAACCTGCTTCATCGGATACAGAAGTCTCTCTTTGTTGTAGATGTACTGCCTTGCCGCTGCTCCTTTCGCGCAGAGTCCGCCCCGCTGCCCCGGAAGATCCCGGCTTCCTTCTACCGAAGTCATCTTTCCATCTTCCACATGCACATCCATCGGACATCCTGATGCACAGATCCCACAGATTGCTTTCTTCACCTGCTTCCTCTCATATTCTTTCTGGCGCAAGATCATCCCCCCTTTTTTTCATCTGCTGGTTAGCCGCGGAGTTCTTCGACTTCAATGCAGCGTCCTCCATCTACTCTTGACATTTCTGCTCCGATCGCAATAAAATGACTTTCCATAGACTGTTCCAGTGTTGTGATCGATCCGGATGGCTCTTTGTCATGGATAAGCATATCAAGGAAATCTAAGACAACTCTCTTGTCGCCCTCGCTGTATCCTGCTTCCTTATCATATTCAACCGGCTTTCTCTCCTGCCCAAACAGCTGGATGTCGAGTGTACCATTTGTCATATCTGCAAAAATCTCACCTTTTGTTCCCATGTAAGTTGTAGTTCTTCCGCCTTTATTATGAAATGCGCACATGCTGAAACTTACTGTCACACCATTTTCCATCTCCAGATTCACTACCTGATGATCTACCACATCATTGTCACATGCATACACACAGCGGCCATACGGTCCGGTCTTCAGCGCCTCTGTGATCGTCTCCACCGTCGGATGCAACGCAAGTACATTGTTCGGCATATGCGTATTTCCATTTGCCACACCGATTTTTTCATGATAAATATAGATCTGCTCTGCATTATATGGGCAGATATCTTTTACCTTACATCCGTCCATACATCTTTTTGCCGCACCTTCCGGAGCATTTTCCGGTTTAAAGTGGAACGTATTTCCAAAGGAAGACAGCCGTCTGCATTTTTGTCCGGTCAGCCAGACGACCAGATCCATATCGTGACAGCATTTCTGCACAAACATCGGACTTGTCTCCTTACTGTTTCTCCAGTTTCCGCGCACAAAGCTGTGTGCCTGATGCCAGTATCCCACATTTTCACTTCCCTGAATGGATACAAGATCCCCGATCGCTTTCTGATCTAACAGCTCTTTGATCTTTCTGTAATAAGAAGTATAGCGCAGTACATGGCAGACTACGACTTTCCGGTTACATTCATTTGCAACCCGAAGCACCTCCCTGCATTCTTCCAGATCCGGTGAGATCGGCTTTTCCATCAAAACATGGTAGCCCTTTTTCAATGCCGGGATCGCATGTCCTACATGCTGTCTGTCCTGCGTACAGATAAATACAGCATCTGCCATCTTCTCCTGCTCCAGAAAGACTTCGGCACTCGGATAACAGTGTTCCTCTGGAACATTGTATTCTTTTGCCACATCTTCTACCTTCGCAGGATCTAAGTCTGCGATCGCAACGATCTCCATCTGATCCGGCACTTCTTTCGCCACCGGCGCATAAGTATCTTTTCCTCTCCATCCAAGTCCTAAAATTGCCACTCTTACTTTGTCCATGTTGTTTTCCTCTCTTTCGTTTTTCTATTCGTTGCATTTACTTTTTCTATTTATCATTTTTTGAATCCCATGGGATCCCCGCGCTATTTGATCCCGCTTAATGCCAGTCCCCGGATAAACTGTTTCTGGAACAAAAGAAAAATCACGATCATCGGCAGCATGATCATCGTTGCAGCCGCCATCGTCGTTGTCAAATCCTGCGTATGCTCTGTACTGAACACCACAAGCGCCAGAGGCAGTGTCATCTTCTCTTTGTCATTTAACATTAACAGCGGATTTAAATAGTCATTCCACGACATCATCGCCGTGAAAATCCCGAGCGATCCGATTGCCGGACGGATATTTGGCAGAATAATCTTCCGGTAAATGCCAAATGCAGATGCTCCGTCAATCTTTGCTGCCTCACAGATACTGTCCGGAATATCTTCAATGAACTGCTTTGACAGATAGATGCCAAATGCACTGACCAGACCCGGAATAATCAGCGCCCACTGCGTATTAAACAGCCCCATCTTCTGTATCATCAGGAATCGTGGGATCATTGTGACCTGCCCCGGCACCATCATCGTTGCAAGCAAAAGCAAAAACAATAGTTTCTTCATCTTAAATTCATATTTTGCAAACACATATCCGATCAGTGTACTCGTAAAGATCACTGCTGCCGTCACGATCACCGTGATCAGGATACTGTTTAAAAACCATCTGCCAAGCGGCGCTTCTGTGAATGCTTTGATATATCCTTCCAGCGTCCATGTTTCCGGGATCATCGTTGTCCTGTTGATCCTGATATCTGCATTTGTGCGGAATGAAGTCAGAAACATCCATATCATCGGAAACATCATGACTGCGCAAAACACTGTCAAAAATAAGATGATCACATAGTGATACCATTTATAACCATATTTCTTCATTATTCATAACTCCAATCTAAACGCATCATACGATTCTGAATCAGCGCGACGATAAACACGATGACAAACAGCGCCATTGCAATCGCTGAGGCGTAACCCATATCATAGTTTGTAAAACTCTGACGGTAAATATAATTTGTCAGTACCATCGCAGAATAGTCTACGCCTCCCTTTGGTGCGATCACACGGAACTGTGCAAACATCTGAAAATAGTTTGCCATCGTCATTACCGCAACAAATGCAAAGGTCCTCCCCATCAGTGGAAGCCGGATCTTTAAAAATCTCCGGACCGGTCCTGCCCCGTCGATCGCTGCCGCCTCGTCAAACTCTCTTGGAACCCCTTCCAATCCTGCCGAAAAAAGCACCACATTGTAACCGATATCTGCCCACAGCGTATATGCAATAATGATCGCAAGCAGCGCTCCTGTCGTCATCGTCCAGTTCTTCGGCGCGATTCCAAAAATTCCGATCAGACGATTGAGGAGCCCGCCGTCTGTCTCAATAATCCCTGATTTCCACACAAGCGCTGTTCCTACCATAGGTGCAATACACGGGATAAACAGAATTGTCCTGAAAACTGTCTTCCAGCGCTTTGATGGAAGTACAGAGATCAGCTGGGCCAAAAACAATGTGATCACAATATTTAGAAATACTGCCACAATTCCAAACACCAGCGTGTTGACCACTGCTTTCTCGAATACCGGATCCTGGAACATCCGGATATAATTTTCTATTCCAAGAAACGGATTGCTGTCCCGCGCCGGATTATAGTCAAAAAAGGAAATTCCCAGGCCGTAAAACAGCGGAAACACGACAAATAAAAACAGCAGGGCAAAACTTGGAAGCAGGACTATACAAACAAATTTTCTATCTTTCATTTTCCCTTATCTTCTTTCCTTTCCATTTTCTCTTCTACCTCTTCTTTTCTGCTCTTTTTTTTATAGAAATAACCGGGAATCCACCAACTGTGAATCCCCGGATCCTGCCATCTATTTTGTTTCATATCCAAGCTGGCATTCTGCCGTAATCTTCTCTGACACCTCTTTCAATGCCTTCTCGATATCCGGATTTTCCTCCTGACACAGAGAAATGAACATTTCATTGAAGAGATCTCTCATCGCAGATGTGTTATATGGTCCCATCCACTGACCTTTTTCCATAATGTCAAGAAGGAATGTGATATTTGGCATCGCCTCTCTGTATTCTTCATTGTCCAACAATGATTTTCTCGGCGGAAGCTGATTACATGCAATATTATGTTTTACAAGGTTTTCCGGCTGACTGAAAAATTCAATAAATTCCCATGCCGCATCTTTATGCGCACTGTTTTCCGGAACCATGATCCCCCATCCGGTCTCAGATGCGAATGCCATTTCATCTCCGTAGAGCGGCACCGGCACATATTCAAAGTCTGCCCCATATGTCAGATCATACGAACCGGTTCCCTCACCGATTCCCCAGGAACCGACAGACGCCATAAAGCCTTTGTCCTGATAAGTTTTATTAAATGCATATTCGCCGGAAGTCAGAGATTCCAGACTTGTCTCACCGTCTTTCACCATGCTGACGATCTCTTCCATTGCCTGAATTCCCTCCGGTGTCGCAAAGTTGATCGAATGATCCTCTTCCAGGTATTGTCCTCCCTGCTGCAGGATCATGGACAGATAGTTACAGATCAGCGCATCGGAATCGATCATGTCAAATCCAGTCATCTCCATAACTTCTCCATTTTTCTTTGCAACTTTCTTAGAAGTTTCCCGCAGTTCTTCCCATGTCTCCGGATAAGAAAGTCCTGCCTCCTCAAAAAGTTTTTTATTTACGATCATTCCACCGTACTCTAAGTTAAATTCCATCGGAACTCCATAGTATTTTCCTTCTTTCTGGAAAACGCCAAGCGTCGGTTCCAGGTAATCACTCTCTAATTCTTTCACAATATTTTCAGGAACCTCTGCAAGCGCATCCGTCTCAATAAAATTCGGCGCGGTTCCTCCCCATACTGCAATGATATCCACTTCCCCCTTGTCTGATGTCAGCGCTGTCTGGATCTTCTGATTATAGACATCAAACGGATAGTGAGACAGCTTCACATCATATTCCGGGTGTTCCTTCTCGAATCTCTTGATCGTCTCTTCATATGCCTCGATCCACGGCTTATTCTCATGACACCAGAAATTAATAACTGTCTTTCCATCTTCCTCTTTCTTTGCTTCCTTTTCATCACTTCCACAGCCGGCAAGACCAGATACTGATAAGCCGAGCGCCAGAAGGACTGCAAGTGCTCTCTTCATAACTTTCACTCCTTGTACTACTTCTTCTCAGAATATTTATTCTGCGTTTTTATCATAGCATAGGAGGAAAATTTGTTCTAATTGATATTTTTGATGAAAAAACATTTTTATAGATTTCGTCTATATATTATTTTTTATATCCGTCTGCCCTCTTTCCTCCTTGCAGACCAACAAATTAATTTAGAATTCTTTTTCTGTTCCATAAAAAATGATCAGAAAATGGAGGTGGCGTATATGAAAACAGAAGAAAGGGAAAGATTGCTCCGGGAAGAAGGGATGGCAATTGGTGCACAAAGCGAACTTTCCAAAGTTGTTTCCACTCTTACTGCAAAAGGATATTCCCCAAAGGAAATCGCGAACTTGCTTGACAAAGATCTTTCCACTATTAAACACATTCTGATGCTCTGATAATATATCCCTTTTCTCTCCCCTATCATATCCACGCAAAAAGCCAGAAGTCAGTGACTTTCGCCACCGCCTTCTGGCTTTTTCCAATTCTGTTTCTAGATTTATTCTTTTCTGTCTTTTATTTACCCGATCAACTATTTCTGTCTTTGCTGAAATTAGTTTCCGTAGTAAACTCTCAAGTACATCTCTTTGATTTCTTTCATCAGTGGGTATCTTGGGTTTGCACCTGTACACTGATCATCAAATGCCTGTTCTACCATTTCATCTAATGTATCCAGGAAGTATTTTTCATCTACTCCGTATTCTTTGATCGTCTTCTTGATTCCGACTGCTGCTTTTAATTCATCGATCTTCTCAAGGAATTTCTCAAATGTTTCTTTGTCGTCTTTTCCTACGACACCAACGAATCTAGCACATTCTGCGTATCTTTCTAACGCGTGTGGATACTGGTACTGAGAGAATGTTCCCATCTTTGTCGGCACGTCTGTTGCGTTGAATTTCATTACTTCGTTGATCAGTAACGCATTTGCAACACCGTGTGGTAAGTGGTGGAATGCTCCTAATTTATGAGCCATTGAGTGGCACACTCCTAAGAATGCATTCGCGAATGCCATACCTGCCATGCAGGAAGCGTCTGCCATCTTCTCTCTTGCGATCGGATCGTTTGCTCCGTTTTCGTAAGCAGATGGTAAATATTTGAAGATGTTCTTCATTGCTTTTAATGCAAGACCATCTGTGTAATCTGTTGCCATAATAGAAGCATATGCCTCTAATGCATGTGTAAGTGCATCAATACCGGAAGCGCTTGTCAGTCCTTTTGGCTGGCTCATCATATTGTCAGCATCGATGATCGCCATCTTCGGTAATAATTCGTAGTCTGCTAACGGATATTTTACTCCTGTTTTCTCATCTGTGATAACTGCGAATGGTGTTACCTCAGAACCTGTTCCTGAAGATGTCGGGATTGCAACGAAGTAAGCCTTCTCTCCCATTTTCGGGAATGTGTATACTCTCTTGCGGATATCCATGAAACGCATTGCCATATCAAGGAAGTCTGCTTCTGGATGTTCGTACATTACCCACATAATCTTTCCGGCATCCATTGCGGATCCACCACCAAGAGCGATAATCACATCTGGCTGGAATGCTGTCATTGCTGCTGCACCTGCTTTTGCACATTCCAGTGTCGGGTCTGGAGCTACTTCATAGAAGCATGTGTGCTGGATTCCCATTTCATCTAATTTTTCTTCGATACCTTTTACATATCCATTGTGGTATAAGAAGCTGTCTGTTACGATGAATGCTTTCTTTTTGCCCATCACTGTTCCCAGTTCATCAAGAGCAACCGGCATACATCCTTTCTTGAAATAAACTTTTTCAGGAACTCTGAACCAAAGCATGTTTTCTCTCCTCTCGGCAACTGTCTTCACGTTGATCAAATGTTTTACTCCTACGTTCTCAGATACTGAGTTTCCTCCCCAGGAACCACATCCTAATGTAAGAGATGGAGCTAATTTGAAGTTGTAAAGATCACCGATTCCACCCTGTGAAGAAGGTGTATTTACAAGGATACGGCATGTCTTCATAGCTGCCGCATGTTTTGCAAGCTTTTCTGTCTCTGCCGGGTGTACATAGATAGAAGCTGTATGTCCATATCCACCGTCAGCTACTAACTGTTCTGCCTTTGCGATTGCTTCGTCAAATGTCTTTGCTTTGTACATTGCAAGTACCGGAGATAATTTCTCATGTGCAAATTCTTCTGAGATATCTACAGATTCTACTTCACCGATCAGGATCTTTGTATCTTCCGGAACGTCTACTCCTGCTAATGCTGCGATCGTGTGAGCAGACTGTCCTACGATTTTTGCATTTAATGCACCGTTGATGATGATTGTCTTACGAACTTTTTCAATCTCATCTTTTTTAAGGAAGTAGCATCCTCTGTATGCAAATTCTTCTTTTACTTCTTTATATACTTTTTCCAGAACTGTCACAGACTGTTCAGAAGCACAGATCATACCATTGTCAAATGTCTTTGAGTGAATGATAGAGTTTACTGCAAGCTTCACATCTGCTGTGTCGTCGATGATCACCGGTGTGTTACCGGCTCCAACTCCGAGTGCCGGCTTTCCTGAAGAGTAAGCTGCTTTTACCATTCCAGGACCACCTGTTGCAAGGATGATATCTGCATTTTTCATCACTTCGTTTGTAAGCTCCAGTGACGGTACATCGATCCATCCGATGATTCCTTCCGGCGCTCCTGCCTTTACAGCTGCATCTAAAACTACTTTTGCTGCTGCGATCGTAGATGCCTTTGCACGTGGATGCGGGCTGATGATGATCGCATTTCTTGTCTTTAAGGAAATCAATGTCTTAAAGATTGCTGTAGATGTCGGGTTCGTTGTCGGGATAACCGCTGCAACAAGACCGATCGGCTCTGCGATCTTCTTGATTCCGAATGCTTTATCTTCCTCGATCACACCACATGTTTTTGTATCTTTATATGCATTGTAAATATATTCTGCTGCATAGTGATTTTTAATTACTTTATCTTCAACGATTCCCATTCCAGTTTCTTCTACTGCCATTTTTGCTAACGGGATGCGCATTTTATTTGCTGCCAAAGCTGCTTCAAAAAAGATTTTATCTACCTGCTCTTGTGTAAATGTAGCAAATTCTTTCTGTGCTTCACGCATTGCTTCCATTTTTGCTGTAAGAGCTTCTACACTGTCAATAATTGCTGGTACTACTTCTTTTTTCTTTGCCATACCAATTTTTCCTCCTGTAAATGAGTTAAGTAAGTTCGTTTTTCTTATCTACATCCCCTAGTATATTTTCTCGTTAAAAAAATGTCAATAGAAAAATTGATATTTTTTTAACTATCCCTGTTTTTTTACTATTTTAACAGTAATACTCCCGTTTCTCATTCCCTTTTTTGTATATTTTCCCGTCACAAATCTCTTTCCGAGAGTAAAATATGATTTGTATTTTCACAATTTCATTTTTCAATTTTCAGCGGGAATCTTTTCTGCTATACTGATACCATAACAAAGCGGGAAAGACGGTCAAATACATTTCACCGTTTTCATCCATGGAAAAAAGGAGGTCTTTATTTTGAAACTTGTGATTTATGGAACAGACACCTGCAAAGACTGTGTAGATGCAAAAGCACTGCTGGATGCCAAAGGGATCCGCTATCTCTTTCTTGACTTTTCTGACAGCATCGGCAATCTCAAACGCTTTTTAAAGATCCGTGATACCAATCCGATGTTTGACACGGTAAAAGAAAAGGGCGGCGTCGGCGTACCACTCTTTGTACTGGAAGACGGAACAATGACTTTCGATGTGGAAGAGGTCATAACGAAAGTGGAAAACGCATAGCAACACGTCCCCACAAAAAGAAAAGATGCAGCTTTTCTCTTCTTGTCCTTGTTTTCCTTGTGCGGAAATCCATAGACAAAGAATTTTAAAAGCTGCATCTTTTTCTTTTCCGGTTTTCTTCTATTTTTTCAGCGGAATCCGCGTGAAATATTCTTCTTCACTCTCATGATGGATATAAGCTCCGTTTTTCTTCTGCACGTTCAGGGAAGCCGGATTATTCTTATGCACGGAAAGATAGATTTCTTCCTCCGGAACAATCTCTCCTGCAATCTCTAACAACATTTCCAGACCTTTTGCCGCATATCCTTTTCCCCGGTACTTTGGAGAAATCCCATAACCGATATGCCCTGCTCCATGGATGAGTCCCTCTGTCAGGCGATGACGCAGATTGAAAATTCCAACGTAATTCTCTTCCACCTCCATAATATATACGCTGTCCGGTACAAATCCTTCCGGAAGATTCACTCCCTCTGAATTCTGCTTCCGGAGCTTTACATACTCCTGAAATTCCTCCCTGGAAAATCCATAAGCCGCATTGATAAATCCATTTTCATCCTGCGCAAACGTATTTTGAAGCGCATAAGCCTTGTCAACATCTGCTTCCCAAAGTTTGATCAGTTTCATCTCTTTCCACCCCATTCTTCTTTTTGGTAATTCTAACATAAGCGGTTCAGAAGGGAAAGCTTTTATTTATTCTCCCACAATCTCTCTGTCAATATATTCTATATACGCTCTTCTCTCGACCTCTTCTTTATTTTCACAATACCACGCAAATGCCTCCTGCAATCCTTCATAGAAATCTTTCACATCCGGCAGCAGTTCCTTCTGTTTTTTGACATCCAGCACATATTCATATGCCGGAAAACAGAAATAGTCTGTCTGAGAGAACTGATTTCCAACAAGCCGTGCCCGCAATAGTTCTCCTGCTGCCCGATAGCACAGCTCCACAAAAGTGCGGATATCTGTCGCCTCATTTCCTACATTGAAAATATGCTCCTCTGGTTTTTTCTCAAGAATGACTTCCATCAGTCTGCACAAATCTTCCACATGAAAAAATTGAAGCTTCTGGCTTCCATCCCCCGGCATATAAAATTTCCTATGCTGCAATGCACAATCAAATACAAAGGCCTCCCGATAAACATCATTCATCGGGCCATACAGATACGGCGGACGGATCACATAGGCATCCGGCACTTTTTCCAGCAAATACTCCTCCGCCTCGATCTTGTCACTTCCATACTTTCTCCAGATAGAATTGTATCCTGCCGGCTGCTCCTCCTTAAAAGGCTGCGGCAATGTCTCAGGGTATACCGCACTGGAACTGATCAGGATATAATTGGAAAATCCATGTAACTCCGCAAGAAGATTTTTCACATCTTCCTTCGTATATGCAGTAATATCCAACACATGATCAAAGTTTTTCCCCTGCAGCGCTCCATTCAGCTGATTCCGGTCTGCACAGATCCACTCGACTCCCGGGACCTGCGGTCTGGACCCACGGTTCAGCACAGATACCTCATACCCCCGTTTTACAAAATATTCTGCTGCAAACTTACTTACAAAAACCGTTCCGCCTGTAATTAATATTCGTTTTCCCATTTCCATTGTCTCCTCTATTGTCCCATCGTTCTTCTTCCGTTATTTTACTTCATATTTTCTTACCGCTTCCTTTTGCATAATCTCAAACCCTGCACCGGAAGCCAGTCGTATGGATGGCAGGTTATCTGCTTTTACATAATACATCGGAACAATCTTCTCTTTTACACAACGCTGTAATAATAGTGCAAGCAAACTCGTCGCAACTTGCCTTCTCCGATACGTCTCTTCCACCCAAACGACAATATTCCCAAATCCTTCTATGATATCTGAAATTTTGCAGTACCCTATAATGGTTTCTCCAAGCACTGCCATATATTTTTTCTGTTTTTCTAGGTAAATAAATTCACAATTTACCTGGGGCGAAATCTGCCTACTATTGTCCCAAAGTTTCTGATGTCTTCTAAGCACCATCCGATACATACAACAT
>JAPFCT010000389.1 GCA_026169575.1 Faecalimonas sp. | reverse complement strand
TCATTGCCGATATTCCGGGACTGATCGAGGGAGCTTCCCAGGGAGTCGGACTTGGATATGAGTTTTTACGCCACATTGAGCGGACAAAGATGATGATCCATGTCGTCGATGCGGCTTCCTCAGAAGGAAGAGACCCGATTGAGGATATTTACAAGATCAATGCAGAACTGGAAAATTATAACAGTGAGATTGCAAAACGCCCGCAGGTGATCGCGGCAAATAAGACAGATTTGATTTATGCGGAGGATGAAGATCCGGTAGAGAAGATCCGGGCGGAGTTTGAGCCAAAAGGGATCAAAGTATTTCCGATTTCCGGTGTTTCCGGAGAGGGTGTGCAGGAACTTCTCTATTACGTGCGTGAGCAGCTGAAAACACTGGATGTACCTCCGGTTATTTTTGAGCAGGAGTATTTCCCGGAGGAAGAACTGATCACGATCGATCTTCCATATACTGTGGAGAAAGAGGACGATGTGTATGTCGTCGAAGGACCAAAGATCGAGAAGATGCTCGGCTACACAAACCTGGATTCCGAGAAGGGATTTGCGTTCTTCCAGAAATTCCTCAAGGATACCGGTATTCTCGAGCAGCTTGAAGAGGCTGGTATCCAGGAGGGAGATACGGTGCGGATGTATGGTCTGCAGTTTGACTATTACAAATAGAAGAGAACTTTGACAGAGAAAACAGAGGTGAATATAAGATGACAACAAAACAGAGAGCATATTTAAAAAGTCTTGCGATGACGATGGATCCGATCTTTCAGATCGGGAAATCCAGCATGACACCTGCGCTTACTGAGGCGATCAGTGAGGCACTGGAGGCAAGAGAACTGATCAAGATCAGTGTCTTAAAGAACTGTGCGGATGATCCGAAAGAGCTTGCACAGATGATCGCAGAGCGCACACGTGCACAGGTTGTACAGGTGATCGGAAAGAAGATCGTACTCTACAAAGAAGGAAAAGAGAATAAGAAGAAAATTATTCTGCCGTAAAGGAGTAGGAATGCAATGAAAATCGGAATCATGGGCGGAACGTTTGACCCGGTCCACAATGGGCATCTGATGCTCGGGGAGTATGCGCGCAGGCAGTTCCGCCTGCAGAAAGTCTGGTTTCTGCCAAATGGAAATCCACCGCACAAGTCGCAGGAGATCAAGGTCAGTCACCGGATCGAGATGGTCAGGCTGGCATTGGAAGGGCATGAACAGTTTGAACTGAATCTGTATGAAGCAGAAAAAGGAACGGTATCTTATTCTTATGATACGATCCGGAATCTGAATGAACTTTATCCGGAGCATGAGTTCTATTTTATTATCGGTGCAGACTCCCTTTTTTCCATTGAATCATGGAAATGTCCGCAGAGTCTTCTGTCAGACTGCACGATCCTGGCAGCATGCCGTGACGAGAAAGACCAGTCTCAGGTGCAGGAGCAGATTGATTATCTGAAAAAGAAATATCATGCAAGTATTGAACTGCTCGCCACACCGATGATGGATGTCTCATCCAGCGATATTCGCCGGATGGTCCGGTATGGGATGGACATCAGCAGTCTGGTGCCGGCGGGAGTGGAGGAGTATATCCATACGCACAGACTGTATCTTACGGAGGAAAAGGAAAAGTGAAAGAACATTCAGAAATTCGTTCGATGAAAAAGGAACTGAAACTGCATCTGGACAGTGACAGGTACGAGCATACGCTCGGTGTGATGTATACGGCAGCTTCGCTGGCAATGTGCCACGGGGAGGATATCGGGAGGGCGATGATCGCAGGTCTTCTCCATGACTGTGCAAAAGGTGTTCCAAACAGTAAGAAAGTAAAACTTTGTGAGAAATATCAGATCACAGTCACCGAATCCGAGAAGAAAAATCCGGAACTGCTCCATGC
>JAPFCT010000014.1 GCA_026169575.1 Faecalimonas sp. | reverse complement strand
CTGTATTCCTTTCTTTTCCTTTTCTATTGGCTCACGGATCATTTTAGTGTACCGTCTCCACATACAGCGCTTTTATTTCATCGCAAGTTCTCAAAAACTTTCCCAGCAAGAAAAAGGCGGGACTTTTTGTCCCGCCTTATTGCACTTTCTAGATCTCGTCTTCTTCACTAAAGAAATCGTCATCAAATTCATCATCGAAATCTTCTTCAAAATCTTCCAGATAATCTGGTGTGAAGAAACAGTATACCGCGTAAGCGATTCCCGCGATTGCTGCAACTGCACCTACGATCGCAAGTACCCAAAGAACTGTGTTCTTTGTCTTGTCATTGTCATCTTTCTTCTTTAAAATGTCATTTAATTTTGATGCTGCAATAATATCTTCTACTCTGTTCATGCTTGCCACGTCCTTTCCGGTTTCCTTACTTTCCAAATGGATTTCGCTTCCATTATTATAACACTAACAAGGGAAGATTGCTATAACATTTCATATATTTTTCCCGATTTTATTTTTTCTATACTTTTTGTAATTTTGCAAAAGATGCAAACATCTTTTTTGTCCCTGCGCTGTCAAAATCGACGCTCACTTCGTAATCTCTTCCGCCTTCCGTGATCGCAGTCACTGTTCCTTCTCCGAATTTCATATGGCGGACACGGTCTCCGACACCGTAGGAGAGTCCTTCCCCGCTTTTGACCCCAAACTGCTGCACCGGCTTTGCCATCGCAAATGGTTTTGACTGGAAAGACTGTTTTGCCTGAAAATAAGCATTCTGTTTTGGCAGTTCCATCTCTTCCTTCTCCACAATTTTCCCGGTAGACAACAGTTTTGGCGGAACTTCTTTTAAAAATCTTGACATTTTATTATATTGTGTCTCCCCGCGGATCATTCTCCTTCTGGCACAAGTCATTGCAAGTTCTTTTTTTGCCCGGGTAATCCCGACATAGCAGAGTCTTCTCTCCTCCTCGATTTCTGTCGGATCATCTGCGGTGATCGTCATATAACTCGGGAAAATCCCGTCTTCCATTCCTGCCAGATAGACGTAAGGGAATTCCAGTCCTTTTGCACTGTGCAATGTCATCAGCACGACATAATCGCTTTCTTCATCCAGGCTGTCGATATCTGCCACCAGCGCCACTTCTTCCAAAAATCCACTCAGTGTCGGAAGCTCTTCCTCGCAGGATTCCTCATATACAGCGATCTTGTTCAGAAATTCATCAATATTCTGGAGACGTGCTTCTGCCTCAACTTCTCCCTCTGCCTTCAGTTCTTCCACATATCCGGTCTCATCCAGAATCTCCTCGACCAGTTCTTTGATTGAAAGCCTCTCCGATTCGTTCCGGAAATGTTCGATCATCGCTGCAAAGGATTCCAGCTTGGAAATGCTCCTTCCAAGTCCCGGAACAAGATCTGCCGAACACAGTGCCTCATAAAAACTGATCCCTCTCTGCTGCGCTGCCTCCGTGATCCGGTTGACCGTTGTCAGACCGATCCCTCTTTTCGGGACATTGATGATCCTCCGCACAGCAAGGTCATCTCTTCCATTATCGATCGTCTTTAAATAGGCAAGCAGATCTTTGATTTCTTTCCTCGCATAGAAATTAATTCCGCCTACGATCTTGTACGGAATATTGGCTGTAATCATTTTTTCCTCAAACAGACGGGACTGTGCATTTGTCCGGTATAAAACTGCATGGTCACAGTAAGATGCTTTCCCGTGGTCTACACGTTCCCTGATATCTCCTACAATATATTCTGCCTCATCGTAGGCAGTGTCAAACTGGCAAAACTGGATTTTTTCTCCTTCTCCGTTTTCCGTCCAGAGCGATTTTGCCTTTCTTCCCACATTGTTTTTGATCACCGCATTTGCCGCATCGAGGATCGTGCTCGTCGAGCGGTAATTCTGCTCAAGCTTGATCACTTTTGTATGTTCAAACTCTTTTTCAAAACTTAAAATATTCTGGATGTTTGCTCCGCGGAATTTGTAAATAGACTGATCGTCATCCCCGACTACACACAGATTTTTATATTTTGCCGCGAGAAGACTGATCAGCTTAAACTGTACGGTATTGGTATCCTGATACTCATCTACCATAATATAGCGGAAACGCTCCTGGTAATACTCCAATATCTCCGGCTCTGTCTGGAACAGCTGTACAGTCTTTACCAAAAGATCATCAAAATCAAGCGCATTGTTTGCCTTCAGCTGTCTCTCATACTCCTTGTAAGCCTCGGCGATCTTCTTCTTGCTAAAATCTCCATATGCATTCAATTCGTACTCTTCCGGTGTGATCATCTCATCCTTTGCGGAAGAAATCGCACTTAAGATCGTGCGCTCCCGGTATGTTTTCGTATCAATCTGAAGCAGCTTGCATACATCTTTCATCAAAGTCTTCTGATCATCGCCGTCATAGATTGTAAAGTTATTGTCGTATCCAAGCCGGTCAATGTGCCTGCGCAGAATCCGCACGCAAGTGGAATGAAACGTACTCACCCAGATACTTTCTGAACCAAATCCTACGATGTCATCCACACGCTCCCGCATCTCGCCTGCCGCCTTGTTTGTAAACGTGATCGCGAGAATGTTCCACGGATTGATTCCTTTCTCCTCGATCAGATATGCAATACGGTGCGTCAGCACCCTCGTTTTCCCAGAGCCGGCCCCCGCCAGTATAAGAAGCGGTCCCTCCGTGTGAAAGACCGCCTCCCGCTGCTCTGCATTTAATGTATCATATATACTCATAGTTTTACGACTCCTTATCCCTTCCTGCTGTATCCTATTATACCAAACTCTCCGCGAAACGCAATGCCGGAAATCTGTTATCGCTCCTCCCCGTTCTGATCAAATTTCTTCTTCAGTGCTTTCTCTACCGGAATGATCGTCATGAGCAGAAATACACACTGTCCCATACAAAGTACGATCGATGTCGTGTGAAATATATCTTCTCCGGCAAGATAAGAAAGGATCGTCGCAAAAACTGTGAGAAACGCAATCCCCCAGCCGGTCCGCCAGCAGATCTGTCCCCAGTAAGTGTTTGCAAATTTCCACGTGTTCTCATTTTTCATCGACATTGTTGTGCGGTAACCACAGAGTGCATTGATGTCTTTTGGAAAATGGATCCCCTTAAATGCATGTCCCAATACAAGCATCGTCGCAGGCACGAGCATATTACAAATAAATAAAAACCAAAATTCCATCATACATGATCACCTCTCTGAAAATATTTTTATTTTCTCATACAGTTCTTTTGTCTTCTCAGGTGTCTTATCATTCACAACGATCGTTTTTGTTTCTGTACCGATCACAACATATTCGCTGCATCTGTTATAACTGTACAGACGATAATTTTCGAATCTCTCATTTCGGAACTGCCCTGCCTGAATCCTCACGGAACCGTTTCCATTGATCCTTTTTCCCAGATCCAGCTCTGTTTCGTAATCTACTGAAAGAATTTCCTCCCTCTCCAGTGTATAACCAGGCACGAGAAAACCGGACAGTCGGATCTTTTCTCCGTCAAATTCCGTCCTGACAGATCCTCCAAACATCGGTACTCCGACCAGAACCGCAAGGATGGCAAGCGCGATCATAGAGAAACGCTTTCCATTTCTTTTTTCCCTGGCAATTTTTTCCGCTTCTGCCGCAGACAGTCCTTCTGCTTCCACATAACAGTTGTTTGACATCAGAAGAATATATCCGACCCCCGCAAACACAAGGATTACAAAGATTGCCAGAAAAACCGGGGCTGCATCCTCCCCGGCAAGATTAAGAAACAAAAGTCCTGCAGTGATCACGGTCCATCCTTTTGCCATCGTTCGGTTTAACTTTTTCTCATCATACCGTTTCTTTTCCTCTGCGCTCGCTGTATTATAGCCCGCGATGAGCCATCCGCCTTTTCCCGTCCAGAAAAGGATTCCCATCACCGCAAACACTACAAAGATGATCCATCCTGTCATAGCGTTTTCCTCCCCTATTTAATGTAGAATCCTTCCATTTTCATAGACTGGTTAAATGTGATCGTATACTGCGCCTTTCCATTTTCATAAGATACCACACTGACCGCTGTCGCATATGCTTCCTTCGTCTCCGGATTCTCGCTTCCGGTCACAGCTGTCTTCTCGATTTCTCCCGGCTTTCCCAGTTCTTCCATCACCGGCTGCACTGCACTGCTTAGATCCTCCTCGGTCAGCACCGTCACAAGCTTTGCGCTTTCATACTCCTCGATGATTGTTTCATAATCTCCCTCATGGACAAGCGCGATGATCTCTTCTGCCGTCTTTTTCACGGTTTCCTCCTCAAAGCGGTCTGACAGCGGTTTCTGACCTGAACATCCCGCGATAAGCAGCGCCGCCGCACACCCTATGCCTGCAGCTGCTTTTTTCCATGTTTTTCTGCCTTTTCTCATATCCATTCCTTCTTTCCTGCAACTCTGCATCTTTATTTCTTTCACCGATTCCGGATTTCTGTTTTTCTGCACGTTTATCGTTTCATTCGCTCGGATTCCTCTTCTTTTTCTGTCATGCCTGCAAGCTTTGGCATTGTCACAATGCAGACGTATTTTCCGTCTGTCCGTTCTCTCTGAAAGCTCCCATCATATTTTTCCAGCGCTCTTCTTACATTGTCCAATCCGACTCCCATATGCCCCTCTTTCTTTTTCTTACATACCGGTATCGTATTCTCAATGCGGATCACATTGAATTCATGGACACTGTCTGCCCGCACAAACACTTCTCTTTGCTCGGATTCTCTTGCAGCCTCCACCGCATTATCCAGAAGATTGGCAAATACAGTTGTCACATCACTGTCTTTCATTCCTTGCAGATCGATCGCACCGATCTTCACATCAAACGTCACCTGTGCTCTCTCTGCCGTCTTCTCCTTGTCGTTCAGAATAATATTCAGCAGCCGGTGATCCGTGTAATATTTATGACCAAATGCATTCAGCATCTGATGCACATCTTCCATATACTGTTCTGCCCGTTCTCCTTCACCTTCTTTCTGGAGCTGCCCGATCGCAAGAAGATGGTTTCGCATGTCATGGATGATCCTTCTCGACTCCTGATATTTCTGCTCGATTTCCTCATAATACCTGCACTGCATCTCCTCCTTCTGGTTTGCCAGATTCAGTTCATTCTGAAGTGAATTTGCCTTTAAGATCTTCACAAGCAGGCAGGTCATGCATCCATTCATGACAATCAGAAGCACAATATTAAAAACTACAAGTTCCATTCCGTAAAGCTGGACATATACACCGGAAAGCAGACAGATGGAATAGAGATAGACCACACTGAATACTGGAACGATCAGAAACACTGCATACTGAAATTTTGTCAGACTGTTTTTCCTTCTCCTACGTGAGATCCACACAAATGCTCTTGTCACAAAAATTTCTGCTGCAATCTTAAAAAGAATCATCTCATTTGCTTCCCGGTAAGTGATAAAACGTCCAAGATGCGCATAGATGCTTCCCATTCCATATAGGACAATGCCCTGGCACAAAATCAGGATCACCGCATAAACGCAGCTGTAAAACATCTGTACCCGGCTTGTTGTAAATAAAACATACCCGGCCAGCACACATCCTGCCACCGTGATCAACGCAGCTGCCCCCACGCTCTTCCATCCATAAAGCGCATACCACAACAACATACTGTGCAGAAGAAATACCGCCGGATAACACCATTTTGGTCTGTAAATCTCCCGTGGAAGACGGCTCAGGAAATAATAGATCATCGTCTGGATCACGATCAACTCCGCAACGTTCAACAATATATTTACAGTCAACTCTGCGCCACCTCTCTTCCCGTCTTTCTCTATATACGCTTCTTTCTATGCCTTTCTTTACATTTCTTTCTAAATACAACCTGAAAGAAATTTATTGAGTCTGGTCCGGAATTCTGTTGATTTTTTCTGGGAAAGCGGAATCAGGCTGCCATCCATCATCCGGATATCATACCCTTTCACCGCCCTTACATAGAACAAATTGACTACAAAACTTTTATGGGGCACTGCAAAGTCATATTCCTGCATCCGCTCTGCCACCTCCCGGACTCCTCCCCGAATGATCAGTTCTTCCCCTTTGGTCCTCATATGTACCCGGCGCTCCCGGTATTCAAAATAATAGATGTCTCTGACTTTTACAAGTACGGATCCTTCCTTTGTCTCAAACCGGATCCTCGTCTCATCCTCTTTCTCCCGCTCCTTGTAATAGTCAGACGCCTCCTGCAGCTGTTCTTTGACCTGGTCCGGACTCACCGGTTTTAAAAGATAACCAAACGCGTGGACGGAAAACGCATAATGGACATATTCCGCGTAGCTCGTCACATAGATGATTTTTACATTCTTATCTTTTCCCCTGATGATCTTTGCCGTCTCGATCCCATTCATTCCGCCCATGTCTATATCAAGAAAAATGATATCATAATTTTTTCCAGACTTCGTCAGGCTTTCCCCACTTTCATAACAGTCGATCTCAGCCGGGATACCCGCAGATAAAATCATCTCCTTTAACCGTATGACACTCTCTTTCTCATCGTCACACACTGCAATCTTTGGCATCTCATCTTCCCTTTCCTTTCTGCCGTCATTATACGCTCTTCCTTTTGGACTTTTCAACCATTCTGTCTGAAATACAGTTTTTCGCGCTTACAATCCAGATTGCTCCCGGTAGACCGCTTTATTTCTTCCCTGCCGTTTTGCCATATACAGCCGCCGGTCTGCAGCATCCAGCAATCCTTCCATATCTGACGGAGGAACTTCTGTATTCATCGTCCCTCCGATGCTGACCGTGATCGTCTGCTCCTCCTTTTCTACATTTCCTCTTCCAACCGGCATCCCCTGGATCCGCTCTACCAGTTCTTCCAGCTTCTGCGCAAAGATCTCCGGACTGATCCCGTGATAGACAATGATAAATTCATCTCCCCCAAGTCTTGCCACGAAATCATCGTACTCCGGTTTGATCCCGTCTTCCATCGCCTGGGCCGCCGCACGCAGACCTTCATCACCTGCCAGATGTCCGTAAGTGTCGTTCATCTCTTTAAAATAATCGATATCAACAAGCGCCAGTCCGATCTGCTCTTTCTGATACTCTGCCTGCTTCAGCAAAAGCGGAAGCCTCTCATTTAAAAATCTGCGGTTATACACCCCTGTCAGTTCATCCCGGTAAATATTATGATGAAGATTATAAACTTCATCGTAAAGCGGACTCTTTCCTCCCCGGATCTCCTGAAACTCAAGTTTTGTGACAAGTTCCAGCACCAGTTCTCTTCCCTCCAGCTCTAAATATCTGGCGATCACAAGATATGCCTTCTTTCTTATAAACTCTACCTTGACACATTTTCCTCTGCTCAGCAGCGCTCTCGCCGCTGTACAATTCTCGCATGGCTTCCCTTTCCCCCATATTTCATAGCAGAAGATCTTTTCACATCCTGCTTTGTCCCTCTTTTCATTTTCGTATACAGCCCTCTGTACCGGATCAACTACCCTCACGATCTCGAATGTATTTTGCAGGCTCTCTATCTCACGTCTGATCTCATAACAAGTATATTTTTCCTTCACGATGCACATCCTCTTATTTCTGTTTTATTTTATCCGACCGTTGCATGGAATACGATAGATTATACCATATTCTTGTATTGATAAAAAGGATCACACGATGTTTTTCCAAAAACCGGTGATTTTAGGTTGCTTCCCGGTTTTCAATACTATATACTATAGAGATGAGCAAAACACATTGATTCAAAAGTAGAATTTGGCAGTCAGCTTCTATAAAGTTTGAGGTTGGGATTTTATGGCATAGCAAAGCTAACG
>JAPFCT010000312.1 GCA_026169575.1 Faecalimonas sp. | reverse complement strand
GAATTCTTACCGGGAACAATGGTAAATGTACTTGAATTTGACGATGTGAACGAGAAGATGATCGCAGAAGGAAAAGAGCCTGCAACCGGTGTTCAGGTAATGCTTGGTATCACAAAGGCTTCTCTTGCAACAGATTCCTTCTTATCGGCAGCTTCCTTCCAGGAGACAACAAAAGTCCTGACAGAGGCAGCAATCAAAGGAAAAGTCGACCACCTGATCGGTGTGAAAGAAAACGTACTGATCGGTAAGCTGATTCCGGCAGGAACAGGTATGAGAAAATACCGCGATGTAAAACTGGATACAGATATGGCGCTGGAAGATGAGATTTCTTTAGAAGATTTTGAATCATTTACCTTATCTGAGGAAAGTGTAGCAGAGCTGGAAGCGCAGGAAGTATCAGCGGAAGATTTCCTGAGTTCAATTGAAGAATAGAAATAGGAAGAAAGGCGAGGCTTATGTGGTCTCGCCTTTTTCGGTAGTGTAAATAAAAGGGTTCAGACAGATCAGGGGAAAGAAAGAGGTGACAAAATGGCAGACTGGATATTGGGAAGTGTGATCGCAGCGGCGGTAGTTCTGATATTTGTACGGCAGAGGAAGTTAAAAAAGAATGGGAAAAGTGGCTGTGGCTGAAGCGGCTGCAGCGGTTGTGCCGGAAGTTGTCCGATGGACAAACAAGATCAGAATTGACAGCAGAAATAAGAAGAGAATATAATAGAACCTATGAGGTTCTGCCGGAAAGATTTATAGAAATTTACGAAAATAGCCTTCCAAACTTTACGGAACTATTATCCGTATCATGAAAGGGAAATCCGGACAGAAAAAGATTAAGTGACAATAGGAGGAAGAAAGATGTTTCAAGATAAACTGAACCGTGTGTTGCAAGCGATGAAAGAAGCGGATCTGGATCAGATGATCGTCGCAGATCCTGCTTCGATCTACTATCTGACGGGAAGAATGATCCTGCCGGGGGAGAGAATGTTAGCGCTGTATCTAAACCAGAATGGAGCGCATAAGCTGATCTTATCCAAGTTATTTCCGCAGGAGGGAGATGTGGGGATCGATGTGATCTATTTTGACGATGTAGAAGACAGTGTGGAAATCCTTGCGCAGTATGTGGAAAAAGAAAAGAAAGTCGGGGTAGATAAGATCTGGCCGGCAAAATTTTTACTTCGCCTGATGGAACTCGGAGCAGGAAGTGCATTTGTCAACGCGTCCTTTGTACTTGATGAGATCCGTCAGATCAAGGATGCGGAAGAAATCTGCAAAATGAAAGAGGCTTCCAGACTGAACGATATGGCGGTGGAGCGTCTGATCCCGCTTGTGAAGAAAGGAATGACCGAACAGCAGCTTGCAGATGAACTGCTGAAGATTTACCTGGAGCTTGGTGCGGAAGGATATTCCTTTGAGCCGATCTGTGCTTATGGGGCAAATGCAGCAGACCCGCATCATATGACCGATACGGTCAGTGTGGGAAAAGCGGGAGATTCCGTTGTGCTGGATATCGGATGTAAAAAGGACGGTTACTGTTCAGATATGACAAGGACAGTCTTTATCGGGGAAGTGTCCGACAAGGCGAAGGAAGTGTACGACACGGTACTGCAGGCAAATTTAAGAGCGATCGCGGCAGTAAAACCGGGGGCACGGTTCTGCGATGTGGACAAGGCGGCGCGTGATTATATTACGGAGAAAGGCTACGGTCCATATTTTACACACCGCACCGGACACTGTATCGGGCAGGAAGTCCATGAGGCGGGGGACGTTTCTTCGGTCAATGAAAATGTGTTAAAGCCTGGCATGATCTTCTCCATTGAGCCGGGGATTTACCTGGCGGGGGAAGTTGGAGTGCGCATTGAGGATCTTGTCCTTGTGACAGAAGACGGATGTGAAGTGCTGAACCACGCGGACAAGGCGCTGAGAATCGTTTAAGATGGTAGTAAAAAATATGTTAAATATGCAGCTGATGATCTTCCTTCTTGTGATCATCGGATTCTTCATACGGAAAAAAGGAATCGTGGGCACAGAAGGCCGAAAAAATATGGTGGACCTCTGTCTGTTTGTGACACTTCCATTTAATATCATTCACTCATTTCTGATGGAGTGGGACTGGGGAATGCTGTTTTCCTGTGCGATCGTCCTTCTTTTGTCGATCGGATATAATGCAGTCAGTATTCTGACCAGCTTTGCATGTTACCGGAAGGAACCGCATGACAGACAGAAAACGCTGCGCTATGGAACAATCGTGTCAAACGGCGGATTTCTCGGAAATCCGATCATCGAGGGGATTTACGGGAGCAGCGGGCTGTTCTATGCATCGATCTTCATGATCCCGGTCCGGATCGTGATGTGGACGATCGGGATGTCTGTATTTATGAAGGGCAGTGAAGCGGAAAAAGCAGGCGGGAAAGGCGGTCTTTTCAAAAAAGTAATGACCAACCCATGTATTGTGGCTGTCTATACCGGGGCGATTCTGATGGGAAGCGGGATCAGCCTTCCCATATTTCTGGAAAATACAATTTCAGGGATCAGCAGCTGCAATACCCCGCTCAGTATGATGTTAGTCGGGATGATGCTTGCGGAGATGAAACCAAAAGGGCTTCTGACAAAGTCCGTTGCCTTTTATACCTTTGTCCGTCTGATCGCTGTGCCGGGGATCGTGTTTGGGCTGACAGCGCTGCTTCCGGTAGATCCGCTTCTCAGAGGTATCACAGTGATCATCGCAGCGATGCCGACACCGATCACCGCGGTGCTTCTGTCAGGCAAGCATGGCGGGGATGAACAATGTGCCGCCGGAATGTTATTTGTATCGACACTTCTGTCGCTTGTGACCTTACCGGTCTGGTGTATGTTTCTGTAAAAAAGAGGTAAGAATCTTTAGCGGCGAAGGTGTAAAACAGAGAAAAGAAGAAAAAGCAGAAAAAAGTTTGTGATATGCGGGATTGCGACTTTTTTCTGCTTTTTTTGTCTGAGTGCTTGACATTTGGGAAAAATCGTAATAGACTAATAGAGCGTGCATAGGAATATGTATATTTTTTATGCACAAAAAGAGTGAATCAAAGCTCAGCAACCAGTAGTTCTTCTATAATAGAAGGACAGGAAATATCATAGGAGGTGAAAGGAATGCCAACATTTAATCAGTTAGTAAGAAAAGGACGTCAGACATCTGTAAAGAAATCTACGGCTCCAGCTCTTCAGAAAGGTTACAACTCTTTAAAAAAGAAAGCAACTGACACATCTGCACCACAGAAAAGAGGTGTGTGTACAGCAGTTAAGACAGCTACACCTAAGAAGCCTAACTCAGCTCTTAGAAAGATTGCCAGAGTTCGTCTTTCTAACGGTATCGAAGTAACAAG
>JAPFCT010000299.1 GCA_026169575.1 Faecalimonas sp. | reverse complement strand
GTGTGAGAAGTATGAGTGTTACTTTAAAGGGGAAAATAAAGTTCACGAAATTATAACGGAAGGCGGTACATACCATGTAGCAATCCATGATGTGATGGCTTTTCCACAAGATTATGCAGCAATGATGACTGTCATTGATCAGCTGCAGGATATTCCAAAGTCCATTGGCATTGATATCGGCGGATTCACAACAGATTATCTGCTGATGCGAAAAGGGATGCCGGATATGGAATCCTGTGATTCTCTGGAGCGTGGAGTTATTACCATGTATAATCAGGTGATTTCCGGTGTGAATAGTGAGTACGATATTCTACTGGAGGAATGTGATGTTGACAGTATTCTGAAGGGAAATACGGAGTTTTATGAGTCGGCGGTTGTAAAAATGACAGAGGGGATTGCCCAGGATTTTGTAACCGATCTTTTGAGCAGTATCCGGGAGCGCGGGATTGACACAAGGTCTACCTATACCGTATTTATCGGTGGTGGAGCAGCGTTATTGAAAAAACTGATCGAGAAATCAGATCGGTTAGGCAAGTATATGTTTATTGAAGATATTTGTGCCAATGCGAAAGGGTATGACAAGCTTTACCAGATGATGACAGCAGAGGAGTGATTGTGTGGAAAAGAAGAATCCATTTAAGTTCACTTTGGGGTTTGATAAAACGAAGGCTTCCCATATACGTGCCGTAGAATTGTTAAATTCGGTGAAAGATAAAGCGGATCTGATTGCAGAAGCGATTGTTGCACATGTGGATGGTGTACAGGAAAGCAACACTTTCAGTAATGAGGTATTGCAGGCAATCATTCAGGAAACTGTCAGACAGGAAGTGCATAAAGCAATGCAGTTGAATCGTATGGAAAAGAGCGAAAAAGAACCGGAAATAACAATGACCTTTCCAGAAGAAACGAAGGATGCCATCGATCCAAGGGTGGTAGAAAATGTAAGGAACGCAATGAGTGCTTTCCGCAGAAGATAGCATAGAAAAGAAGCAGTTTTCTCACACGACTGCTTCTTTTTGAAGTTACAAAATATTATAAGCCACAGGATTAGCACAGGTTCCGCACAGTTTTATCACAGATTGTACTGCTACACTAAAAACTGAGGTATTGTCAGAAATGTGGTTTATTGATTTGGTCTTTTTCTTTAAGTGCTGCAAGTAATTCCCGTAAAGTACGAAGAGCAATCAGACGATCCTCTTCTGAGCAGTTTTGCAGTTCTTCCAGAATCTGATAGGTAGTATGGTCTGTTTCTAGTGGAGCTTCGTGAATAATTGCATCCAGGGAAATCTTCAGATATTGGGCAAGAGGAATCAACGTTGCAAGTTCCGGATTGCCGTTACAAGTTTCAATATCTGAGATGGTCCGGATGGAAACACCTGCCTGTTCAGCCAGGGCTGACTGGGATAATCTAAGGTGTTCACGTTCGTTCTTTACCATGTAACCGAGTCTTTTCTTGACGGTATCCTTTAGCATCCGTATCACCTCACTTAAAGCATATTTTACCGTAGTTTTCTTACAAGGAAAATGTGTTAAGGCACATAGTATCACGCAATATAACGCATACAACAGGGGTGATGAGGAAGAAACTTCGGAGAAATAAGTCTTGTGAAACAAAAGAAAAGATATGGAAATACAGGTAGTTCATTAAAAAAAGTTCTTGTCAGAGAGAAGAATATCAGGATGTTCTATACGCAGGATATGCGTTAAAGAAAAAGGATGATCTGCATTATCCCACATGGACGATACATTTGGTCGGACCGGCAATTCGCTGGCTCGGCCTTTTGTTTTGTCGAAAAATGTTGAATTGTGTCATTGCAGGCTGCAGATCCCCGCCTCTGAAATTTGGAAACTATGAAAATTTTTAAATTTCGGAGGTAAGAAGATGAACGAAGAACATACCTATAAAGGTTCCAAAACAAAAAACTACTTTTCTGCATATCTGTTGGCATCTGTACAGGGACGGAGAAAACGGTATCTGGAAATAAAGAAGAAGATTCAGTTTGCTGAAAATAATTCAGATGAACAGGAATATACGGAGGCAGATCTTTCCATGGAGGAACATCTGGAACGAAAGAAACGGGAAGAGTTGCTGTTAAATGAAGCGCAAGGAATTTATCCAGAGTGGAATGAAATGGAAGACAAACGGCTGATACAGGCAATGCACCTTTTGAATGAGAAAGAACGGGAAGTGATGTATCAGCGTGTATTTGAGGAGCGAGACTTCAAGGAAATAGGCGAACTGAACCAGATGACGGAAGACCAATGCAAATGGATGTATTATGGTGCGATCCGAAAAATCAGAAGAAAGATGGGAGGAGAAAAGTAATGGAATTTAGGGAGCTTTTATACCGGGCGAGACTGGGAGATCAAGAATCTATTATGGAAATCTTTGAAATGTACCGCCCACTTCTTGTCAGAAATGCATTGGTAGACGGTTTCTTTGATGAAGATCTGTACCAGGAATTGATTGTGGAATTTTTAAGATGTATCCGGTTTTTCCGGGATGTTGAGTAAGTGAATAATTGAAGGATGGGGCGTGGCAGTATTGTGACCACGCCCTTTATCCTAAAAGGCGAAACGGAATGTCAGACAGATACAACTGCAGATGGAGCTGGTGATAAATTCACAGTTCCAATCTGTGCAGAGTATCTGCTTTTTGTACCTGTATAAAAACAGAAACATAGTCCTGCGATACTGGCTAAAACAATACCAAATGCAGCGGTTCCATCAATGTTAATATTCAGTTTCACATCCAAAGTTTTTCTCAGTTCATTATCCATATTCGGACCTCCTTTTTTTGAAAATATTTATGAGAGCTTCTTGATTTGCATTATAAGCCATGTGGGTGTAAAATACCATTACCAAAAACGGTCAAAAATGTCCGTATTAGGAGGTGGAAAATGGCAAATAAGAAATCTAAGAAAGAACCATTTCAATGGGAACGGTTTCTGGCAGCTAAAAAAAGAGCTAAAATCAGTATTACGAAATTAGGATCAGAAGAAGATGGCATCGGATGGTCTGAAAAAACAATCCGTCGTGCAAAGGCGGATGGAGAAATAAACCCGGAAATATTAGAAGCGCTGGCAAAACGACTGGACATAGATCCCGATTACTTGCGGGGAAAGTATGATCATTTTTATGATCTGATAGCTGAGGGTTTTGATGAGAAACAGCGGGAAATTTATTTAAAGAAAATGCTGGATCCTGGACGCTATCCATATTATAGGGGGAAGAATCAGATAAAACTGTATGAAGGTTATATG